>JAZLJM010000031.1:0-43634 GCA_045617805.1 Pseudobutyrivibrio sp. | reverse complement strand
AGATACTAATACATTTGTCTTATCTACCGCATCTTTTCTTTTATGTTCTTTCCATTTTAAATATTGGTTTTCTGTATGCGTCATAACCAATTTTGCATTTTTTACAACATCATTTGCCATTTTCATAAGTTTATAAAACTTAATATACTTATTAGGCATAGACACATCTTTTTGTTGTCTAACTATACTTTCCTTTGTTTTCTTATTACTAAAATCAAATTCAAAATCAATATCATTAGAACTATATTTATGTGTGATTGAAGGATTTATTTTTTCAACAATATTTAAAATGGCTTTTTTTGCATTTGAATTAGACATGCTTTCTAATGAACTTAATCTATCCCTAAATGCTTCATGAATAATAACATCTGATACTGGTATATCTATCGTTTGATTTTTAAGAATCAAATATCTATCATGGTCAAACATATTAACAGTTATAGTTTTTTTTGTGTTTTGATTATCCCTAATTTTTATTGCATTTCTATTATCAGAAACATCTGCACTACCTTTATTCTCGCTCTTTGCCTGCTCACTATTCTTATTCTCAATAGCAACATCCATAGCATCAAGCACCATCTGACGCATCTTCTCAGCCTGCGACTTCTCCATTTCAAGTGCTGCTTTTTCTGCCTTGTTGAAATTGCCACTCTTAAGCAATTCACTGATATGCTGAATTAAATCATTCCAGAAATTCTTTAACTTCTCTAAGAAGGTCTTTCTTTGTGTTTCTGTCATTGATTCATCACACCACTGGAGCAAATCATTCATGCCTTCCTCTGACATAAAGAGCGCAAACATTGTGTCATTTACCATCTCGTTTGCTGCTTCACGATATGACTTGTTGAAATCTACTGAGCCTTCTTCTGCATCTGTTCTGTAGGCTTTCTGGTATTCTTCAACAGTGCTTGTAAAATCCTTTGAACCAAGTTTATCTTCAAGATACTTAAGCATTGTGTCTTGGATATTCTTTGCGCCCTCTGGGTTATATCTCTGCATAACTTCACCGATTCCTTCATGGAATACTGTCTGGATTGTTTCATCCATGTTATCAGCATTTAATACAATCTTATTATTTCCGTCAAAATATCCTCTATTTCCTTCTTTAAGAGCATCAATGCTAATTTCTACACCTAACTTGTTAGAAAGTGTAGAAACGAGTGTTTCAGTGGTTTTAGAATACTTTTTAAGTGAATTGCTAGCATCCTCTGTCAAACCTATTGTGTCACTTGGATATACAGATTTTGCTTCTGCTTTCCGTACATCTGCAACCTTAGATTCTTCCACACCGATATTATAAGCCTGCTGCAATAATGACTTATCTACTGTTTCTGCCATGTAACTATTGTCAGCAAGTGCCTTATCAAAGCTAACATTTGTTGCACCAAGTCTGCTGAATGTCTGCACTGCTGTGTAGATAGAATTCATTGTAGCATCGCTATTCTGCTTTGCATCAAGTGCTACAGATACAAGCTTGGGATTTTCTAAAGATAAAAATCCGTTAACGTTACCACCTTCTGATTTATCGCCAAAGAATAATAACTGTGCTTTTGCGTTATCCTTCAATTCCTCAGATTCTGGTGTTAACGCAATCTCTTTTCCTTCGGATGTCTTTACGTAGTAAACATCATCACGCATAGATACTTCATTTGTGATTGTTATCTGCTTTGCTTTGTTGCCCTTCTTTTCAAGAAGAGTTGATGCATCAAAACGAGTGAGCTTTGTTGATAACTCACTAAGACCATTTGCGATTGACTTCTTTACTTCTTCAGACTTTGCGTTTTTAATCTCAGAAGGTAATACTTTCCCTTCCTTTGCATTGTTGTATCAGTTTCGACACCTTCTACGATTTCTGCATCAATATATGAAAGCTTACTACCACCAAGCATTCCTAAAGGCTTTACAAAATCTCTAATAATTCCTCGTTTTTTTCTATTCGCAATGACTGGGAAATAATCATTGCTCATATTCTTCATATCCTCAAATTCTGTTTCTGAGATATGCAACCCTTTATTCAATCCGAGGAATTGATTAAGCACTGTTATATTGTCTTTTTTTACAATCAAATTAGGTAACATATACAAACTCCTTAGAATACTTTGAGAATATTTTGAATAGGTTTATAAGTCTTGTTGTAATACTTAGGGGATTTGAATTACCTATTTCATAATAACCCAAATTGAAGAATAAGCAAATACTTTTGAAAAAACACTCAATGTCATATTTTTGACATTTTAAAAATCGCATTTTTTTGAAAATTGGGGACACTTTTGGGGACACTTTTTCGCTTGGGGACACTTTGGGGACACTTTTTTTACAAGATTTTAATGTGTTTTACAACGCATAAATGTATTTCAAAGCATTAAAAAACCCTTTAAAATCAAGGCTTTGCACGTAATACCTTAATTTTAAAGGGAAAATTTAAAAATGCGGGTGACAGGACTTGAACCTGCACGGTCGCCCACTAGAACCTAAATCTAGCGCGTCTGCCAATTCCGCCACACCCGCATGGAATCATAAAAATCTACGACCCCGATGTCGGCTCATCGACTTGTCAAATATAACATAACCACTATCAGGTTGCAAGCGAAAAAGCACAAAATATCAATTTTAATTTTGATTATTTACTATATTTTGATAGTATTTCAAAAAATGTACTTGTGCATAAATCATCTGACATTTTTGAATCAATTGAAATCTTATCCCAAAGCTTTGTATTCATATCAGAATAGTATCTATTCTCCAAATCTTCAACAATATCATTTATTACCTGCTGTCTACGTTTTTCTATGATAACCTGCTTGTTTTCTTCTGATAATTTTTCATTGTACTTGTTAAGACATTGGAAAAAATAGTATCCATCATCTGCTGAAATAGCGCCTGATACCTCATCCGTATCAAGATTAAATACCACCTCATCCACTGCAGGATCGTACTGATTTCTTCCAAAAGTAGCTTTATAGGAATCAAGCTCTGTATATGTAGCTGCCAGGCGTTCAAAGGTTGAACCATTGTCGATTTTTGCCTGAATTTCCTTTGCTTCATCCTCAGACGAAACAAATAAAACAAATGCCTCCATCACTCGGCACTCATCCTCGGACACCTCTTCATCGACAGAATCCATAAGCTCCTTGTATACCTTTGTTGCAAGAACATATTTTTCATACATCCTGCAAATATCTTTTTCTCTGACACCCATATAGGATTTTTCCGAATCATTTAAAGAAGAATAGTACTCACTTGCTGCCTTTTTACAGGATTCCTCCTCTGTTTCAGAAAGGACAATTTCATTTTCACTTGCATATAAATTGAGCACATATACCTTGGTGAGGTGTTCAATTACTGCGTCCTTTAAGCTGCCACAAATTACATCAGTATCAAAATCCTTTGTCCACAAATTAACACCATCCACAGTGCCATAAATATTTTTAGAATTTACTAAATATGTAAGTGCTTCCTTCTTTGGACATTTTAAATCACCAATTTTAAAAATTGTATTTCTTCCGCAGGATGATTCAAAATACACTTCCTTATCAAAGGCTGTACATCCTGAAAAAATAGAACAGCCTGCCAGAGCAACACAAACGATTGCTAAAATTTTTTTAATCTTCATCAACTATTAACCTTCTACTATTAAAAATCTGCCGTCTGGAATTTTGAATACTTCTTCACAGGATAAAAGCTCTGCCTTTGTCATACCTGTTGTATCCATACCATCCTCAAGGTAGTCTAACACCTCTTTTTCAGATGTGCAAACAACAGCACACATATCCTCAAGAAAATCTGCTGCCTCATCTATCGAATCTACAACATCCTCTGGAAAAAGCTGTCTTTGATTCTTAAAAAATGTTTCTACTACAAGCTTATCAAACATATAAAACACTCCTTGTTAAAATAATTTTATCAGCTCATCTAATGAAAATGAATAAATAAAAGTATCCTTCACCTTCTTAGAATACATCCTTTCAATTGCAGCTTTGTATAATGCCAACTGCTTTTCATATCTTAACACTAATTCTTCTAAAGAGTCTACCTTATCTGTCTTGTAATCAAGTAAAACAAGACCATCCTCTTCTTCCCAGAAAACATCGATAATACCTTGGACAAGCACCATATCATCTAAATTTTCATCCAGACTTTTTGTCGTTTCAATTCCAAAAATATTTTCTGGTAAATCACCGAAAACAAATGGTTTTTCTTTATATAGCATACCACCAGAAGCTGCCTGATGCATACGTGCTGCTGCATCGCTTAAAAGAAAGCTCTTTAACTTTTTGCGATTAGCAATTTCCCCTTCCTCTTTAGAAAGCTCACCTACAATAAGCATATGTTCAATTTGTCGCTCTAGAGAGTTTTTATAATCCTCATCAGAAAAATCAAAGCACTCCATCACTCTATGCATAATAGTTCCATATAAGGCACCTGCATTTTGCACAGCATCTGCTTCATCTGATAAAGTTGATTTGATAAAATCAGGAATATAGCTTTCTTCCTTTTGTAGAAACATTGGCTGTGCATCTTTGCTAAGCTCAAATAATTCATCCATTTTTTGATGCTTAATTTCAGAAACTGAATATTTGGCTTTGTAGCCCGCTTCTTCTACCAGCTCATAATCATTTATTATTCTACGCTGAATTTCTTCTGCAAGCTCATCTGACACACTGTCCTTTAATTTGTAAATTTCCGTCTTCTTTATCTGATTTGCAGAAGCCTCTACAACTTTATTTAGCATCAAATCATTTGCTGTAATAACAGTCGTCTGATAGTGCTTTTCTGCGCAATATAATGCTCGTAAAATCCATTCCAAATATGATTTTGAGTTTTCCTTTTCATCAAAGGATACTGTATCTGACGGAAATGACTGTCTATAATCAGCGATAACTGCTTCGACATTTTTATCACCACCAGCTCTAATCATTCCTGTACAAATCAATTTTTCCTGCGCTCTTGTAAGTGCAACATAGAGAATCCTCTGCTCCTCGCCCAACTCATCTGCTGTCAGATAATCCTTTACAAGATTTGCAAAAAGTGTATTTGACATCGTTCTAAGCGTAGGATTTTTATAATTCAATGCCAGACCTACTTTATCGTGATAGAAAAAATCGCCCTTAAGTGAATTGAATTTTCCACCACATCGACTCACAAAAACTACAGGGAACTGCAAGCCTTTACTTTTATGAATAGTCATAATTCTTACAGCATTATCATTCTGTCCAATAATTTTTGCCAGCCCCAAATCTTCATTGTAGGTTTTTAATTCGTTAATGTAGCTGACAAATTTTGATACACCCTTGTAGCTTGTACTTTCAAACTGAATTGCTTCATCAATCAGCTTATTGATATTTGCAACAGCAGATTTTCCCATCGGAAGTGAAAAAATATAATTGCGATAGCCAGTATCCTCCAAAATCAATTGAATTATCTCATGAATTGGTGTGTCAATCATGCAATCCTGTAATTTATTCAGCTCCTCAAAAAAGGATGCCACCTGTTCATCCTGTGGATTGTTTTTATAATATTCCTGCAAACATTCAAATAGTGGTGCTGTAACTTGAGTACACCTAATCTGCGCCAGCTTTTCGATAGAAATATTGAACAAGCCAGAATGCAAAACTGAAGCCAATGAAATATCATTGTATGGATTGTCGATAATTTCAAGCATTGCTAAAAGAGTCTGCACTTCATCTCTATCAAAAAAGCCTGTTTCCTCTTCAACAAAGGCTGATATACTGTTTTCCTCAAAAACCTTGATATACTCGCTGGCATGAGCACTTGTTGCACGCATTAAAATTACAATATCACTATATTTTATTGGTCTTAAAGCCTTTTTACCATCAACAACAGTTGTCACCAAAAAGCCATCAGCAACAAGCTTTTTTATCCTGTCAGCAATAAGCTGCGCCTCGAAAATATCCTTTTTCTTTATGCCAAAGGATTTAGCCAATTCCTCATCCCATTGTCCAATAAGTATTTCAGGCTTATAGGCATCGGCATTCTCTGGATAATCACAAGCTCCAAGCTTTAGTGTAGCCGCAGTATCATACTCTACATTTCCCATATCCTTTTTCATCAATGGTAAAAAGACATCATTGCAAAAATCTAAAACCTCTAAACGGCTTCTAAAGTTTTTATCCAAATCAATTCTAACCGAAGCTTCTTTTCCTGCTGCATAGCTTGTGAATTTGTCCATAAACAATTGTGGCGAAGCCTGACGGAATGCATAGATGGATTGCTTTACATCACCAACAGTAAAATAATTATCAGACTTTGCGACTGCCGTAAGTATGCTCTCCTGAAGGTCATTTGAATCCTGGTACTCATCAACCATAACCTCAGCAAAATGCTCTTTAAGCTCAAGTGCAACTGATGTACATTCATGCTCCGCAGTTTCGGGATTTCTGAGGATTTCCAAAGCCATATGCTCAATATCATTAAAATCAAAAATATTCTTTTTCTTCTTTAGCTTGGATAATTCCTTTTTATATTCCTTTACAAGCTCTACAAGCTCAGTAGCGTATGATTTTACAAAAATCAAATCCTCATATACAGCCTCTAGTGATTGCGAAAAATACTTTTCTTTTATTTTTGTAAAATACTTTTTAGATAAATCTCTATAGCCTTTTGCTGCTTCCTTTGAAAAATCTGAAGCAAATTCTTCATCCTTTGTTCTATAGGTCGCAAATTTTACACCAGCAAAAATTCGATAAAGCTCATCAAATGAAGCAGCCTCCTCTATTGACGAAAAAAGCTCTAAATCACTATCAAGAGCTGCCATACTTTTTGCTGCTGAATCCAGGTATTCAGCCTTTGCCGCATTGATATACTTTTTGCAGGTAATAATTTTTTGCTTAACCTTTTTTGTGATGTCTACTACAAAATCAGATTCGCAAAACTGTTCATAGGAATCAACCTCATACAAACGCAAGGATTGCTCTAACCACTCATCTGGCCAAGGGTAACTCATGGCTTTATTGTATAGCTGGTAAACGTTCTCCTTTAAGCTGGAAACATTCCTGCCCTCGATATATGCATCTGCAAAAGAAATAAAGCCTTCAGCTTTTGCTTCAATTTTTTTAGCTATTATATCGGATATCACTTTATCAGAAAGAAGTCTGAGCTCACCCTTGTTTGCAATTCTAAAAGCTGGCTCCTGATCAATTTTGTAAAAATAGTTTTTTACAACCCAATTACAAAAGCTGTCAATTGTCTGAATATGTGCATTATGAATTAAAGTCGCCTGCTTGCGAAGCTCTGGTGTTGCTGCAGCAGAATATATCTTTGAGTCTATTGCCTGACGAACACGTCCTTTCATTTCAGCAGCGGCTGCATTTGTAAATGTAACAACAAGTATTCTATCTACATCAACAGGTGCATTTTCATCTAAAACAAGAGAGATAATTCTTTCAACTAAAACTGCAGTTTTTCCACTTCCTGCTGCTGCAGAAACAAGCATATTCTTTTGTCTGGTAGCTATTACCTGTAGCTGTTCATCAGTCCATGCCATCTAGCTTTTCTCCCTTCTTTTCAGAATCTAAGTAACCCATCTGTTTTTTCATTGCATCAAAAACTGCTTCACCTATAGGCTCGCACTCATTTACATTAAAGCCTTCAACCTTTTCATCGAAATGACATACGCCCTTAAATTTGCAATATGTACAACCGCTCTTTTCTCCAAAAGAAAATGGATTAGGGTCAAAATTTCCATCAATAATTTCCTTGGCAATTCGCGCAGCTTTATTCTTTGAATAATCAATTACCAACTGTAGCTGTTCATCAGAAAGGATATGCGAAGTTTTCGCAAAACCATCCTTTGTATATTTTACAGGTACAACAGAAGATTCCTTGTTATCCTCTCTTGAAATTGTATTGTCATTTATCGAAACCTCAAGCTCATCTGACGATACAAAACCATCAAGCTTTGACTGCTTAAGCTTTAACTCGTTTAAATCAGCAAGCTGCTCCTTTCTTTCGATAAACGGATTCTTCGTGCAATAGTAAAGCATCGCCGACGGATGGATATTTATATCCTTATATTCCTCTTTAAGCTTTTCAATAACAGCATTCATATAAATCGGCAATTGCAATGATAGTCCATAGTATATCTCTTCGACATCCAAACTGTGCTTGCTGGATTTGTAATCAATAATACGTATGCTGCCAGTATCTTCAGCTATGTCGATTCTATCAACCTTTCCGATAAGCTTTGCAATATTTGTATCGCTATCTTTAAGCTGCAAAAGTGTATCAATACTCTCCTCAAACAACGCTGGTTCAAAGCTGCTTCTTTTTATCTGCTCGGTCAAAATAAGGACCGTATGAAGAAGAGTTTTTTTCATGGTCTCCACAATATAGCTTTGTGTCGGGTCTTCAAGAGAAGCAACCTTTCCCATCTGCTCAAAGGTCTTTTGAATAGCAATTGTAATAAACTCAGTCGTCTCTTCATCAGTCAAATCATGCCACTTCTTACCTGTAGCCTTTATCAGCTCACCAAATTCAGAAAGTGCAAAATGATAAAAATCCCCCATATCAATTGATGATAATTCAAACTGCTCTAATTCCTTTAATCTCATGACATAATTCAAAAAATATGCAAAAGAACACTTCGAATACAATTCAAATTTTGACACTGAGCCTGTTACGATTTCATTAGCATTAAAGGTGTCATTTATTAGTGCCATAACATCCTTTGAGATATTTTCCTGAACATGCGAATAAAATACACCTTCAATCAAAGCATCTACATCTATTGTTTCATCCTGCTTTGCCCATGCTAAAAGCTGAGTCAACTCATCAAAATATTCTTTTTCAAATTCAACATTTCCTGATTTTGCAACCTGTCTTAATCGCTTTATCAAAAGCTCTAGCGCGCCCTGCTTTGACAGTGTCTGCTCATCAAAGGAAAAGCCTTCAAGATGCTTAATCTCAAGGTCCAAAAACATTTGCTTTATGGTTTCCATGAGATAGGATACATTCACCCCTTTACCCTGGGCATCTGTTCTTGGCGAAGTAATCACAAGCTTTTGTTCAGGCTTTGTAAGCATCAAATACAAATAGAATTTTTGACGAAATGACTTCTGTCTATCCGAAGGTGCCATCTCATATTTTTCTAATAAAAGCTCTCTTTCAAACTGTGATAAAATACCACCATTATCAAGCTTTTGAGGAATGGCATCATCAGAAGCACCGACCAGGAATAACACCTTGATATGATCTAGTCTGGTTCTTTCCATATCACCTATTATGACACTATCCTGCTTAGGCGGAATAACACCAATACTTGCCGCTGAAAGTCCTGCCTCAAAAATCTCAGAAAACTCATCCAGCTCCATCACCTCGTCACCTAAGATTGCGACCATTTTATCAAAAATATCCATCACAACCTTATATATCTGGCTATATTCCTTTGCCTTTACGCTATCATTTCTTTGCTCTAGGAGATTTCCTCTTGCAGCTATCTTTTTTTCGCACTCAAAAGAAACTATTAATTGATACAAACTAATAGCAATATCCTTTACAGTTAAATCCTTTGCTGACAATCGCGAATCCAGTTTCATAAAAGGCTCTATGAATTTTTGTCTAATTGTATTTACTTCAACAAGCTGCTCATCAGTCGAAAAGGTATTTGACCTTATCACAAAAGGATGAAAATACTTTTTCTTACCCCTGATACCAGTCGAAATAATATATCTCTCGAAAATGTCTATATCCTTTCGCGACAAATCCGTAATGCCAGTTTTTAAAAATCTAAAAACTGCTGATGCATCAAAATTGTCACTATACATATCAAATATTGCTCTAATCGCCTCAACAAATGGATGATAGACAATCTCTGTCTTTGCATCTATGAAAAACGGGATATCATATTCTCGCAAAATAGATGAAACATTGTATCTGTACTGCTCCAAATTAGGGGTTACAATAGCAAAATCTCCATAACAAAGTCCCAGCTTCTGAATGTACTCTCTTATCTTTATTGCTGCATATCTCAACTCCTGACGTGGATTCTTTAAGGTCAAAAGCGAAATTACATCAAAAGCCTTGCTCTTTGATGAAGGCTTTTCATTTCTGAAAAGATGACTTTCGAGATTTTTTAGTACCTCATTTTCCCTGTGTCGTCCATTTTCACCCGAAATAAGTACCGGTTCATCAATCAAGGCACCTGTTTTTACAGCAATATGATTTAATCTCTTCATAAAATCTGAAGACATCTTAAACAGGTCACTGTCCTCATGATTTTGCAATAAATTCTTGGAAAAATCTGCAGTAATTGAGACATATACCTGCTCTGAAATAGACAGAAAATGCTCAACCAACTGATATTGAATAGGCGTAAATCCTGTAAAGCCATCCAAAACAATCACAGAATCTCGCACAATAGTCGAAT
Source organism: Pseudobutyrivibrio sp. (assembly GCA_045617805.1). Taxonomy (GTDB): domain Bacteria; phylum Bacillota; class Clostridia; order Lachnospirales; family Lachnospiraceae; genus Pseudobutyrivibrio. The sequence goes on along the minus strand of JAZLJM010000031.1, from coordinate 33,250 downwards.
CGCCAAGCACCTCATTTAGTTTTGCAAGCAGCGATTCTGTCGTAAGATATTTCCCATCAATAAACTCCAAAAAAGCTTCGTATAATACTAAAAAATCCTTTGCTTTTTGCTTAAAGCTTTCAGACATTTTATCGTACTTCATCATCTCGCTAAACAGTGCAGGCGTGATATTATACTGCGTCAGCTCTGAAATCAGAGATTTTACCTGAGTAATGTAGCTTAAGCGTGTCATATTTTTCTTTAACACTATCAGCTTATCTATATTGTTTTCTACAAGCTTCCTCAATACCAGAGACTTTCCCATATCATCTAAAATTCCATAGGAACTAATCCCAAGCTCAGCAAAAACTCTATACGCCAAACGATTGAAGGACAATACATCAATGTTCATAATACAATGATTTTCACTCATCCTTACAAGCATGCGCTGAGTCGACATGGTATACTGCTCAGGTACAATTATTAAAAAATTTTTATCTTTATTCTTTTTCGCTTCTTCTATGACTGACTGATACAAAAAGAAGGTTTTTCCGCTCCCCGAGCTTCCAATTACGGGTGTTAATCTCATAGCAATCTCCAAAAAATTTCAGTTCAAGTTTAACAAACTAGTTAATACTATAATTTATCTTAATTATTATATCATTCTCTTCAATTTATACTACTTCTCATTGCTACAAATTTGACATGACATGTTCCTTCAGTTAATGGTAAATATTTTTTTACAAAAAAAGAAGAGATACTCTGATAACTATGAGTTCTCTTCTTTTTATTTGCTACTTCAAGAAACCATTTACAATCTGCTCTTCAGCCTCTTCTTCTGTAAGACCAAGAGTCATCAATTTAATCAACTGCTCACCTGCGATTTTGCCAATTGCCGCTTCATGAATCAAAGATGCATCAAGATTAGCAGCATCAAGTGATGGCACAGCAACAACACGCCCCTGATCCATCAAAATACCATCGCACTCAGAATGTCCTACGCATTTATTATTACCAATAATATTTGAGTGGAAAATCTGATATGACTCGTCACGTGCAACTGAACGCGAAACAACATCAGTGTGACAGTCCTCACCATTTAATTCAACCTCGAAATTGGTTTCTGCATACTGCTTTTCATTTGTCATGATTTTTTCCTTGATGATTAGAGTTGCTCTATCACCAAGAACCGCCTTTGTATCACGCTTAGTCGAAGTAACCCCCTTTATCTGAACTGTCTCCATCTCAAAGTATGAATCAGCATCCTGGATAATATTGGTAACAGGATTGAGGACTCTGTCACCCTTGCCTTCACCCTCACCATAGTGTTTCTCGACATATTTTACTCTGGCACCCTTTGCAAGATGAAAAGTGTGAATACCATCATGTGCAGTTGTATCGTCACCACCGCAATGAATACCACAGCCTGCAACAATCACAACATCTGAATCCTCACCAATAAAGAAATCATTATATGTTAAATCCTTCAAGCCTGATTTTGAAACAATGACAGGAATATGTACTGATTCCTTTTTTGTACCTGGTTTAATGATAATATCAATACCTGGTTTGTCTTCCTTTGGCACAATCTCGATATTTTCTGTCGAACGCCTACCTGCAGACTCACCATTACTTCGTATATTATAAGCGCCCTCTGGAATCTCATGTAAATCTGCGATTTCCTCAAGCATATGCTTTTGTATTTGGTCCATAATTTATCCCTTTCACACAAACTAAACAATCTTTCCTATCAAAGCCTGACAAGTCTCACCAGCAGGATTTAACAGCTTTGGCAAAATTTCATCCTTAGGTCCATCAAGTGCAAGCTCGCCGTCCTTTAATACAATTATTCTATCAGCAATATTTAATATCCTCTCTTGGTGAGAAATAATCATAATAGAACCATCGATTGTCTTTCTCATATTCTCAAATACGCGAATAAGGTTATTGAAGCTCCACAAATCAATTCCTGCCTCAGGCTCATCAAAAATAGAAAGCTGAGTTCCTCTTGCCATAATCATAGCAATCTCAATTCGCTTTGCCTCACCACCAGATAATGACGTATTAATCTCTCTATCAATATAATCCTTTGCGCAAAGACCTACCTCAGACAAAAAGTGACAAGCCTGATCTATCTTTAATTCAGAACCATTTGCAAGATTAAGCAAATCATGAACCGTTAACCCTTTAAATCTAACTGGCTGCTGAAATGCAAAGCTAACGCCTCTCTTAGCACGTTCCGTAATCGATAAATCAGTAATATCTTCTCCATTGAAGAGAATTTTTCCAGATGTGGGCTTATATATACCGCTAATAATCTTCGCCAAAGTAGATTTTCCACCACCGTTTGGTCCAGTAATTGCAACAAACCCATCTTCTATTTTTAAACTAACATTCTTAAGAATGCCTCTAAACATATCATCTTCAACTACATCAAAACAAACATTTTGTAATTCGAGCATAACATCCTCCTTTTACTCTAAATAATAACGTACCAAATATCCCCTTTTCAAGCAACCAATTTGTATAAGTTTCTAAAAAATATTTAAGTCGAATACGTTTTCATGTGATACAATACAGTTTGATAAAGGAAGGATATGTAAAAATTATGATACCATCAAATTTTCATACACATACAACAAGATGCCACCATGCAAATGGTACTGAACGGGAATACATTGAAAGTGCAATTGAAATAGGCATGACAGATTTAGGTTTTTCTGACCATTGCCCTATTCCTTTTAAAACTGACTATGTCTCATCCATCAGAATGACAATCGACCAATTGGATGATTATGTTTCAACACTTAGAAAGCTTTCTAATGAATATTCTAAGGATATTAATATCTATGTAGGACTTGAAATGGAATATATCCCTGAATACTTCAATGAGCAAATTGCTCTGTTTGATTCATTTGGAATTGACTATCTGATTATGGGCGAGCACTTTATTGAAAACGAAGAAAATGGTGCATACTCTGGAACACCCTTTGTCGACAAGAAATTCCTTTCAAGGTATGTCGACACTATCATCGAAGGAATGAAAACCAAGCGCTTTTCCTACCTTGCACATCCTGATTTAATTAATTTTATTGGCGAAAAAGATTACTATGAAAAAGAAATGACACGACTTTGTCTTGAAATGAAGGCGCTTAATATTCCATTAGAGGTTAACGCCCTTGGATACTATACAAATCGTCACTATCCGAATAATTTGTTCTGGGATATAGCGGCAAAAAATGGGTGCGATGCAATCGTTGGAATCGATGCACATGACCCAATCTGCTTAAAATCACAAGAGATGTATGATGCTGCAGTAAACATCATCTCATCAAGAAATATGAATCAGGTCTTTTTAGATTTACGTTAATCGTTTTTATCAATCTCTCTAAAGAGACCTGCAATTATATCAAAAACACACCATATTGCACCACCCACAGTGGATGCTACAAATATTTTAACAATGCAGATTACAAGCATCATAATTGTGAGATTTCCCGCAATGAGTGACGTAATAAGCTGATATACTGGTTGAATAAACAACAAAAATCCGCCTACAAAAATCCCTACTACCCAGCCCATGATATAGAAAAACCAGGATAATACTTTTTTTATTCCCTTCTTCATAAAACAATCTCCGTAAAAATTCTAACTATATTACAAATGTACAAAGATTTAGCACATCACCGATAACATAATATCCCAAAATACCACATACGATTCCTATGATAGCACCTGCGATAACATCCTTTAAGAAATGCACTCCACCACATACTCTAAGAAACGCTAAAACAATTCCCATAAAAAACAGAATAACAGCACCAGAAATTGAAACCTGTAAATAGGTCATCGCAACCATAAAAATTGAAAAGACGTGTCTACTTGGAAAGCTTTTTCCTACAGTATCTTTACTAATAACAGGTGTGAAACCATAGACCTCATATGGTCTAGGTGCACTAACAATTTTTCTGAAAATACTAACTACTATAAAGGATACTCCTGGAATAAGTATACTTCTATAAAAAATAGTGTAATCCCCATTCTTCGTAAAGAAAAAAGAATAAAACAACAATCCCAAATATAAAATAACAGTAACAATAGTAATGGTCTTGTCAAGGTAATTCACTAACTTAACAAGACCACTATTAGCTTTTATATTGGAAGATAATTTTGAATAAGAAATCTCTACCATACTCTACCCAACCTGTGCAAATGTATTGTCTACAATCGCTTTGATTTTCTCCTCGAAAATATTCTGAACCTCATCAACTTCACAATCTAAAGAAAATGCCATCTCTTCAAAAAGCTTTTTGCCTGCACCATTAAGTACCTTCTCGTCCTGAGCCATAACCTTTTTGCCAGAAGCAATTCTATCCCACTTACGAACTAATGCGGTCTTTACAACACGAGACATAGCCTCTGGTGAAAACTCTCTAAGAACTTCTTTGAAAAGTTCCTGACGTACTCTATCATTTGGAGCTTCGATAACATCTAAGTCATCAAGATTGTCTAAAATATCATGAAACGCATCAGCAGAAGCAACACTACGAAGTCTGGCATTGCCGCCATCAACTGGAGTAAAAACCATAGCTCCATTTTTAAATACAGGACTCATGCAGTAATATGTCTTCTTAGAACCACGCCCCATCAGCTCCATATCATCGATATCTACAATCTTACAAACTCCACTATTCTCATGTACTAAATAATCACCAATCTGATACATCTCGAAAACCTCATAAAAAAACAGACAATTCCTCAACTAGATTCTAGTATATCACGCTTTTTCCAGAGTGAAATACCTAAAATTCAGATTTGTAGGAATTGTCTAATTTTTTCGATTTTTATAAACAGTTTTAGCAATTTTTATTAATGCCTAAACTGGATTCTTTTTCTTTTGTTCAAACTTCATCTCATACATTCTTTCATCAGCAAGCTTTATTATCTCCTTTACACTTGATGCCGGCTTTTCTCTCTTATATGCTACACCATATGCAGCCTCAATATTAAATTCTAAATCAGAAGCTCTTACAATTTCATCATTTTTGATATTAGCTAATGCTTCATCAATCTTTTCAATTTTGTTTCCAATTACAATTGCAGTAAATTCATCACCGCCAATTCTAAAGCAGACACCAATATCTTCAAAGTTCTTCTTAAATATCTGGGCAAAATTCTTTAATAAAGCATCGCCTCTATCATGTCCTAAATTATCGTTTACAGCTTTTAGTCCATTTACATCAAAAGCAACTATTGCATAATCAAGCTCAGATTCTTCAAGCATCATAATCTCATCTTCATACTTAGCTCTGTTAAATAGACCTGAGAGAATATCGTGATATGCCAGCTTCATCAACAAATTCTTCTCATTCTTTGACATTCCAGATTCATAGATGTACATCAAATAACTAAGAATTACAAGAATGACGAAAATCAATGCACCTACCGGAATAACACTCTTTGCAATCAGATGAGAATTTGGGAAGCAATATCTCTGCAGCTTAAATCTAATAATATCCAAAACAAGCACTATCATAAATATGATTAATGCAATCGCCATAATCATATTCTGTGTATCATCAACTCTATCCCACAGAAGTGAACCAACAATCATAACAGCAAGACACACAACAACTAGCATATGAAAAATTGATAGCACAGCTGGGAAATGCAAAATATTAGTAAAATGCAATGCAGATGATAATGTAAAGAATACTGCAAAAACAATATCACAGCCTAATGCCCATGCACTTAAATATTTTACATTGCGCTTCATATCGTACAGCATATAACAAAATGCTATTCCAGCCAGATAAAGCAAAAAATATTCCCACGTCGAACCCCTGAAGAAATGGAAAAATATTTCATGAGTTTTATAATACAAATTTATCCAAATACCAATACAAGCGGAAAAAATACCAATGGAAAAAAGTCTTTTATCAAACTTCATAAGGAAAATTTCCATAACACTTACAATTGCAAGAAGTATACCTAAAACCGCCAAAAAAACACCAATCACGGCAGAGCACACCGTCGTCTCAGCAAAAGAAGTTCTAATTGTATCTGTATCAGCTACAGATGCAGTTTCAAAACCATTGAAGGAATTATTTTCACAAAAAATAACTCTAATATCAAGTTCTTTTCCTGCCGCTGCTTTTGGGAATGCAATAAAATGGAATCTACTATCTACCATAGCATTCTTATCAAGTAAATCATGTCCATAGGTATACACCTGCTGTCCATCAACATAGGCATCAACTGCTGAAAGATACAAAGGAATACAAATTGATTTACCACCATCGAAACGCTCGTCCAAGGTTCTTTTTAAGTCAATCACTGTTCCTTTTGGTCGATTTCCTAATTTTACATCAGCAAAATCAGCATTCGGATATTCCAAATTGTTATCAATATAGATATCCCAACCTTCATCAATATCAAAATCAAAACTATAACAGGAATTTTGTGCGACATATAGCGCAGCCGATACTAAGAATAATACGACTACACCAATTACAATAGAAAATATAATTTTATTTTTAAATGATTTGTTCTTTGTATTCATACTTAAATCACCCAAAAAATATAGGCAGGACTATGAGCCGGGTTATGTCGTTTAAAGTAGTCATCTATCTAGGACTGCTGTTACCAACAGCCTCAAGCGTTCAACCTAGTGCTGGCGGGCCACGTACGCACTTTTTAGAACTTGCTTCGAATGGGGTTTACATGGCTCCTCTTGTTACCAAAAGGACGGTAGTCTCTTACACTGCCTTTCCACCCTTACTCCTAAAAGGAGCGGTATATCTCTGTTGCACTATCCTTGGAGTTACCTCCACCGGCCGTTAACCGGCATCCTTGCCCTGTGAAGCCCGGACTTTCCTCTCCTAAAGCATTACACTTTAGCAGCGACTACTCATCCTACCTAAATATAAACGATATGTTACACGCTTAATAAATATTTATCAAGTCATTTTATACATTCAAACAGCTTCCACCAATAAATTCTCTTACTAAAGAATTGTTTGGAATATCATCTGGTGCAAGCGGCATAAAGTAATCTAATAATTTTATCAGACGTTTTGCCTCTGAATACGACGGATGATCTTCTGGAATAGCATAAAGCTGAGGCTGAGCATAAAGCTTAAGTACAGCCATCTCATATATCAAGGCTGTATTAAACATATAATCTGCGCCCTCCTGGAATGGAAAAATATTATTTTCCTCGCCTCTTCGAACTGAATCCCACATAGCAATTGTATCTGCAGCACATGTACCTCTAGTGCGCGAATCACGTACAATTCTTCTAATCAATCTACCATCTGTCGTAGAAAGAGGATTATGTTCATCAATTGAAAGCTGGGTCAAAGCTGACAAGTAAATCTTGTACTTTGATTCAGCAGGAAGCGATGCACTCATTCTATCATTTAATCCATGGATTCCTTCAATAATCAAGATATCACTAGGACCAAGCTGCATATAGTGATTCAAAAATTCTCTTCTTCCTAACTTAAAATTAAAGGTAGGCAAAAGAACTCTCTCTCCATTTAAAAGCTTTACCATACACTCATTGAAGAATGGAATATCCATACCCTCAATAGATTCAAAATCCTTTTCACCAAATTCATCTAGCGGCATCTGGTCACGATTCAAGTAGAAATCATCAAGTGGAATTGGATGAGGTCTACATCCCAATGCTCTTAAATGAGCTGACAATTTATGCGAAAACGTAGTCTTTCCTGATGAAGAAGGACCAGCCATCATAACAAATTTAATTTTTGGATCGGATGCAATTATCTTTGCAACCTCTCCTATATTTTTCTCAAGAATTGCTTCCTGAGACAATATAATATCCTGGGTTCTTCCCTGACAAATAGCATCATTTAAGGCACCTACAGTTGAAATGTTCAGCGATTTTCCAAAGAAAATTGCTTCCTGCTGAACCCTGAATAAATTCTTTGAATCAACAAACTCTGAAACCTTTTTTGTGTCCTTATCCGGGTACATAAGCATAAAGCCATCTGCATACTTAACAAGATCAAAATACTTAAGATAGCCTGTAGATGGAACCATATAGCCATAAAAGTAATCAATGCAGCCATCTAAATCATAGACATTGATATTACTGCTTGTGCGATATTTCATGAGCTGTTCCTTGTCCTTCATATTGAAGTTCTGAAATAGCTCAATCGCCTGAAAGGTTTTCATTGAATACTTGCGAAGAACAATATCCTGTTCTACCAAATCAAGCATAATCTTCTTGATTTTGGCTAAGAGCTCATCTGTAATCTCTACTGAATCATCAAGTACACAATAATCGCCCTGTCCCAAGGAATGTTCAACTCTAAGCTGTATATTCTGAGGCTCTAAATCCATCAAAGCTCTTTGAAGAAGAAAAACAACACTTCTTCTATAAGCTTTTCGACCATTCTTATCAGCTACAGTAATAAATTTGAGGTCCGCAACACCAGTAATCGTCTTGTGAAGCTCAGTAAGTCTGCCTTTATAGAGTGCTAGAACAATATCATCCTTGTAGTCGGATTGACACTGTTTTGCAATATCAAGCAGTCTTGTTCCGTCCTGAAAACTCTTTTCGTTACCATCAATAATTACCTTAGCCATAATAAAGCCCCCTTATCTACTTCATCACGTTTTTAATCAAAGCTAGTTCATTCGATAATTCTTGAACTCTTATTTCTAACTGTTTTGATTTTCCAGACTTAGATAACATGCCTTCTAGTTTGATAAGAATATCATTTATCTCCTGCTCATATTTTTCTAGATACTCAAAAAATATGTCAGGTCGCTTTTCTAATAATACTGGACCAAAATGCTTTTGAGCTTCAGAAAGCTCATAGTTTTTAGAAGCACCCGCTTCATAATGAAAACGAATAATTGGATAATATTTGTGTTCCTCACACACCATTGCTTCATCATCAATAACAAAGTCATTTGTATATAAGAACTCTCTGACTAAATAAAATTCAGACTGAGGCTCCACGATAACATACTTTGTGTTTTTAACAACATCGATAGAAGCTTGCAGGATTTTTGTAATGAGAACACCGCCCATACCACAGATTGTAGCAGCATCGCAGTCAAAAGGCTTCAATGCTTTTAACCCATCTGATTTGAGTATAGAAATCCTGTTATTAAGTCCAGCATCAACAATATTCTTTTTTGCTGCCTCAAGTGGTCCAGCGTTTATATCCATTGCGATAACAGAATCGGCGATTTGCCCCTGTGCTACTGCAATAGACAAGTATCCGTGGTCACAGCCCACGTCCGCTAAACACTCGCATTTGGATAGCATGTCATATACTATTTTTAGTCTTGTAGATAATTTTACCATTTGATTATGTTTTTTTTTTGTTTATTGGTCTAAATAATCTTTTAATTTTCTACTTCTGCTTGGATGGCGAAGTTTTCTTAAGGCTTTTGCCTCAATCTGACGTATACGCTCACGAGTTACATTGAATTCCTTACCAACCTCTTCAAGGGTGCGAGCCTTGCCATCTTCAAGACCGAATCGCAGAATAAGAACTCTCTGCTCTCTTTCTGTAAGGGTTGAAAGAACCTCACCAAGCTGCTCCTTTAAAAGTGTAAAGGTTGCTGCCTCAGCAGGAACAGGAACATTTTCATCAGGTAAGAAATCACCAAGATGTGAATCCTCTTCCTCACCAATTGGTGTTTCAAGAGATACAGGCTCCTGAGAAATCTTTAATATCTCATGAACTCTTTCTACTGTGATGCCCATAGCCTCTGCAATTTCCTCTGGAGATGGCTCACGACCAAATTCCTGAAGTAATTGACGAGAAACTCTGATAAGCTTATTTATTGTTTCAACCATATGTACAGGAATACGAATTGTACGAGCCTGATCAGCGATAGCTCTTGTAATAGCCTGGCGAATCCACCATGTAGCATATGTAGAGAACTTATAGCCCTTTCTATAATCGAATTTCTCAACAGCCTTCATAAGACCTAAGTTTCCTTCCTGAATAAGGTCAAGGAAAAGCATACCTCTACCAACATAACGCTTTGCAATAGAAACTACGAGACGAAGGTTTGCTTCAGCAAGCTTATTTTTAGCTACCTGATCGCCCTCCTCCATTCTCTGGGCAAGCTCAACCTCTTCCTCTGCTGAAAGAAGTGGAACCTTTCCAATTTCCTTTAAATACATACGTACAGGATCCTCGATGCTAACAGAATCTGGAACAGACATATCGATATCTTCAAGATCCTCGTCATCATCTGCAGAAAGAAGCATAGAATCGCTTGGACCTGATGCACTTAAGACATCAATACCCTTCTTTTCAAGATATGTAAGGATTCTTTCCATCTGCTTTGAATCAATTTTGTAATCCTTTAAGAAATCAACAATTTCAAAGTCCTCGATAATGCCCTTTTGTGATTTTGCAATTTTAAGAAGCTCAGCAATTTTAGCTGTAAGCTCTTCATTCTTGAAATTGAGACCATCTTCATCATCATCGTCATCATCTGCATCATCATCCATTTCATCACGATGAGTATTGGCTCCAACTGATGCGAGAAAATCATCATCAACTAAATCGTCATCATCATCACGCTTTTCATCGATATTATCAAAATCACTTTCATTAAAGGTTAAGTCCTCTTCTGAGATTTCTTCCATATCTGAAAAATTCACATCAGAATCAGTTGCTTCTTCTTCCTCTTCCTCATTAAGCTCAGCATCTGCTGCTGCGAGTAATGCGTCTGCTGCTGCCTCTAACTCTGCGCTATCTACCATTGTTTCTTTTTTCTTTGCCATGATAATTGTCCCTTTCTACAATTGAATATTTAATCTTTCAAGTTTTTGAAGTATTTTCTTTCCAGCTACAATATTTGCTAATGAGTCAGTACCACTTTTACTGGCTTGACTTAATGAATTTTTCTTAATTCGAAGCAATGTTTCTTTCAAGGCTTTACTTCTGTCTGTATTGTCAGTAATTTCACCAACAGTAGTATTAAAAATCTGTGCTACTGTCTGTCTATCATCATCCTCAGTGAATCTATCAACTATGCCTGCCGGATTAACCGCGCCTTGATTTGCCAGTTGTTCAAAAAAGATTGTCGCAACATCGCGATAAATCCCTTCTTCAAAATCCTCTGGGGAAATGTATTCATTTATTGTGCCATATATAGAAGCGTCCTCTGCAAGCCATGTCAGCATCAAACGCTGTGACAGCTTCATCCCATCATCCTTAGGCTTTTTGGCTTTTGTGCCATAATCACGAGTTTCCTCGAACTGTCTGTTTTTCACAAGACCTTCTGAATTGCCTAATTCGATAATATATTTCTTGAGAGCTTCATGTGGAATTCGAAAAGCATTAGCAACGCTTTCTGTGTAATTCTCACGCTCAAGCTGCGTCTCAAATTCCGTCACTATCATATATGCAACCTTTTTTTGAAAAGCAGATTTCTTCTCCGGATCTGTCATATCGTATTTTTTCTCTTCCATACGAACCAGATACATAAAGCTGTTTTCAGCATCCTGAATTCTCTTTTCGTATTCTTCAGCGCCAAGCTTCTTGATAAACTCATCAGGATCCTTGTAGGGCGACATATTGATAATTTTGCATGAAATGCCAGCTCGTTTTAAAATCGGAATAGCTCGAATGCAGGCATCCTGCCCCGCGCCATCTGAGTCATAGCTCAAATAAACATCTCTGACATATCTTTTTAAAATACCAGCATGACCTTCTGTAAATGCAGTTCCAAGTGATGCCACAGCATTATCAAAGCCAGCCTGATGCAAGGAAATTACATCCATATAGCCTTCGCACAAAATGAACTGCTCGCGTTTTGATTTTCTAGCCAAAAACAAACCAAATAAAGTCTTGGATTTGTTGAAAATATCAGTTTCAGGCGAGTTCAAATATTTAGGTTCACCATCACCCATAACTCGACCACCAAAGGCTACTACCTTGCCATTGGCATCAAAAATCGGAAACATGGCTCGATTCCAGAATTTATCATGACCGCCACGTTTTTCATCTATAGTAATGAGTCCACATTCCTTTAAAATATCATCCTCATAGCCCTTTTGACGTAAAAATTTGTACAGAGAATCAGAATATCTGGTAGTGCAGCCGAGTCCGAATTTCTGCATAGTCTCTGGCGTAAGCTCTCTTCCCGTAAAATAGTTCATTGCCATCTGCCCCTGGTCACTACGCAAAAGCTTATAGTAAAAAGCGGCTGCTTCTTTATTTATCTCAAAAAGACGGCTTCTCTTGTCTGCTCTTTGCTTTTCAGCAGTAGTCATAGAACGCTCTGGTAAAGTCACACCTGCTCTTGGAGCAAGCATCTCTACAGCCTCTTTAAAGGTCATATTCTCATACGCCATCACAAAGCTGAAAACATTACCACCCGCATGGCATCCAAAGCAATAGTACATCTGCTTTTGCGGACTTACTGAAAATGAACCGGTTTTTTCATTATGAAAAGGACACAAGCCAAAGTACTGTGAGCCTTTTTTTTGTAAATTCACATATTGAGAAATCACATCGACAATATCGCTTCTGGAACGAACCTCCTCGATAATCTCATCTGAATAATACGGCATATTCTCTCCTAGAAAAAACGGCTTATTTTAGAAACCATCAACCTGCCAAGCACGTGGCATAAAATATTCATTAAATTTGGTAATACAATACTGATCTGTCATTCCTGAAATATAATCACAAATCACTCTGTCAGCATCCTCACCATCAACAATCATATTCTTAAAACGAAGTGGAAGCTCATCAATATGATTATCATAATAAAGATAGAGCTCCTTTATCATTCGCTTTGCCTTGATTTCTTCAGTCTTTGCAACAGAATCCTTGTATACATGAGCAAAAAGATAATCTCTAAGCTCCTTCATTGCGCCCTCAATATCCTGCGACATCTTAATTACTGGAGAATCCTTACTAGACATAATCACATCATGAATCAAAGTATCCAATCTAATTGCAGATGTCATACCCAAGGTCTTTCTTATCTGAAGGGGAATATCCTCCTCAGTCAAAATCTGAGCTCGAATAGCATCATCAATATCACTATTTACATATGCAATTTTGTCTGAAAGTCTAACAATCTGTCCCTCTGGAGTCGAAGGCTCACCCTCAGTCTGGTGATTTCGTATACCATCAACGACCTCCCAGGTAAGATTTAATCCCTGTCCACTTTTTTCGAGCTTTTCAACGATACGAACACTCTGGTCGCTATGCACGAATCCAGAAGAACAAAGCTCATCAAGCTGAGCCTCGCCAGCATGGCCAAAAGGTGTATGCCCCAAATCATGTCCCAGGGCAATTGCCTCTACCAAATCTTCATTAAGACGAAGTGCCTTGGCAATCGTCCTTGCATTCTGTGAGACCTCAAGTGTATGTGACAAACGAGTTCTATAATGATCACCCTGTGGTGTCAAAAAAACCTGCGTCTTATTCTTTAAACGACGGAAAGCCTTACTATGTAAAATACGATCTCTGTCTCTCTGAAAAAGAGGTCTAATATCGCACTGTGGCTCCTCGATTTTTCTTCCCTTTGAATTTTGACTAAGTGTAGCATATGGACTAAGCGTTTCCTTTTCCATCTGCTCTATCATTTCTCTAATTGTACCCAATTTCCACCTCCACATATGCAAAATCGGCACTTACATAAAACATATTACACAAAAATGTACTTTTTCCTTTTTTATTTTTAAAAAAAATTATCTTTTTTTAATATTTCTTGACTATATCCCTAAAGTTTAATAGAATTTTCCTATTGAAAAGTTATTAAACAGCGTGCAGGAGTGGCGGAATTGGCAGACGCGCTAGCTTCAGGTGCTAGTGGTGGCAACATCGTGTGGGTTCAAGTCCCATCTTCTGCATTAAAAATCAAAAAGCAGTCACATATATGACTGCTTTTTTGATAACTATCTTTAGTTTTTATTTATACTCCCGTTATATTAATTATATAAATCAAATACTCCGTAAAATTTTACCCTGTAGCTGCAAACGCTCCTCAACATTTGCCTCCAGCATTAATTAATAGATATAAAAATCACATCCCCTTATGAACTATGCAACAACATACTCAGATAGTTCTTCTTTGAGTCTCAACTTTTCAGCTTCATCATCACAATTTACGATTACTGTCATAGGCTCTTTAATATTACAGCTTAAAATTCCCATAAGTGACTTGCCATCCAAATATTTGTCCCTACCAACAAGAAGATCAATGTCATAATGGAATTTTCTTGTAATGCCGACGAAATTCTCAATTTTGTCAATTGTGTTTACTAATACTTTAAAACTCATTTCGCTCTTTCCCTTCCTATCAAAAATTAATGCACGACTATTCTTACATAAATTGTGAACAAATTTGTGAACAAATTGTGTCGCAAACGTTTTCGAATTGTCGTATTTAAACAACTCGCGCTATTTGATTTTAGAATATTCTGACAATATTGAATTATTTTATAAAATTGTATTGCATTTTTCACGTTACTTTGTATAATTAACTTATAAATCAACCAAAGAACTATAACATTTCAAGAGAGTTTGACTATTAAAAAAATAGTTCACAATTGGAAAATATAAATTGTTTCTTTGAAGGTTAGCGTTTGGATTGATTATAAAAAAGAAAAATATGGCAGAAAGGAAGGTATGGTCCACCAGAGTAAGTAATTATGAAAATGAATGAATTGAATATGAACGTTAAAATCTAGGAAAGAGAGGTATAATCCATTGGAGAGTTCGTTTTAAGGGCGGCAAACCGGAAGAGAAACGGAGCCGCCCTTATTTTGTGCCCTATTTTATTATTTGATATGAAAGTTCGGATTTGAATTCTGTGGCAATCCCCTCAGAAATGTAGAGTTCACCTGATTCAGTAAACATAACAAAATCAAAATCATATTGACCTTTTTGCCAAAACTCAATTGCTTTTTCTTTTCCCATTACAAAAAGCGCAGTCGATAAGACATCTGCTTCTTTTCCACTCTTTGAAATAATAGTAACCGAAGAAAGTCCATTTTCGACAGGAACACCTGTCGCTGGATCTATGATATGACAATAGTGATGATTGTCCTGTTCAAAATATCGCTCGTAACCACCTGAGGTTACGACTGCTGCATCTTTGACTAGTACTGAGCCAAGCTGCTTATTTTCATCACTCGGATGCATAATTCCGATGTTCCATTTTGAACCGTCAGGCTTTAATCCCAGTGTCTGAATATTATTTCCAAGAGAAATCACCGCACTAGTGCAGCCAGCCTCTGCCAATTGCTCCATCACCTTGTCGGCAGCATAGCCTTTTGCAATCCCACCAAGATCAAGCTCCATTTTTTCATCCGTAAGAGAAATCGATTCGCCTGAAATCTGAATAGATGAATTTGATGGTGTCACGTGAGGTAAAAGCTCTTCTATCTCATTTTGAGAAGGGACTTTATATTTTCCTGTTGTAAATCCCCACAATTTTGATATTGGATAAAGCGCAAAATCAAAGCTTTTGTCTGTTTTTTCATATGCCTCTATGCTTTCTGCTATAAGCTCTACAGTAGGTTTTGATGCATTGGCTAGTTTTTTATCTTTATTTAATCTTGAAACTTCACTATCTTTATCAGTAGTTGAAAGCTTTTTTTCCAAATCAAGGATATAATCCTGCGCATTTTGAAGCTCATCATCATAAGAACCATAAGCTGTCAGCTTCATATATGTATCCATCGCAAGAAAGCTGACCTCAGATTTTTTATTTTTTTCAAAAGAAGCTGGCATGGTGCAGCCTGTAGCCAAAATAAGCATAGCTGCAATACCAAAAATCAAATATTTTTTCATTGTTACCTCTTAAAATCCGGGAGTCGTTTTACAATCTCATAGGAGATAATTCCGATGACAAATCCTGCCAAAATACCTGTAAACCAAAGTACAATAAAATAGTAAAAAAGTGCTGTAGTTTCAAATATAAGCATAGCCACAAGAATTTGAGCAACGTTGTGACTTACCGCGCCGCAGATGCTTACTGATATCATCGAAAATTTTTTTGATTTTTTCATCAAAACCATCACTACAAAGCTGAGCAGCGCTCCTGCCAAGCTGTAAAAAAAGCTTGCTGCATTTGAAAATAGAAGAAAAATCAATAGAACTCTTATCAGACTGATAATAAGTGCTTCCTTCTCTCCTAGCTTGTATAATGCAACGATGACAACAATATTTGTCAAACCGAGCTTTACTCCTGGAACTGCGATAACTGGAATAAATCCTTCAACATATGAAAGCACCAGTGCAAGTGCAATCAGAAGTGCATATATTGTAATTCTTTTTGTCCTAGTCATTTACCTGGTCACTGCGTCAAACTCTGCAGCTTCGCCTCCTTCTATTGTTACAAAAAATTTGTGAGGCAAGCACACGATTGTCTCATTGGTGTGACTGATTGCGCCCATCTTTTCGCATAGCTTATCTGGGCATGAGGCATTTATTACATACGCCTCACCATCCTTTATCACAAGGGTATTTTCCTCATCATCAATATGATATGTCTTTTCTATATCCTCAGATAAACTGATTCTGTCTACCACATTATCTCCTATCTTAACGCAGACAACACCGCCCTCACTTCTAGATAGAAAGTAAATTAACGCAAAAAAAATCCCTGCAAAAAGCAATATTGTAATTATTATCAAATCAGTTCTTTTCATTAATTTTCTCATGAGAAATATTATAACAAAACCGATTTTCAAATACACTTGCTTTTCGCAGAGATTAGTTAAATATTTTTAATAATTTCTGATTTTTATCTCAAAATACGCTTGGGGATGGTTACATACCGGGCAAACAGGCGGTGCCTGCTCACCGATTACGATGTGGCCGCAATTCCTACATTCCCACATCACAATCTGGGTCTTTCTAAACACCTCCTGCATCTTGACATTATTTAGCAAAGCCCTGTATCTTTCCTCATGCATTTTCTCTATCTGACCAACTTTTCTAAAGCGATCTGCCAATTCATGGAAGCCCTCTTCTACAGCCTCCTTCGCCATACGCTCATACATATCAGTCCACTCATAATACTCCCCATTTGCAGCCTCGGATAAATTAGCTGCTGTGTCACCTAACAAACCTAATTCCTTAAACCACAGCTTGGCATGCTCTTTTTCATTGTCCGCAGTTCTCTGAAAAATTTCGGCAATCTGCTCATAGCCGGCTTTTTTTGCAACTGATGCAAAATATGTATATTTATTTCTCGCCTTTGATTCCCCAGAAAAAGCCTCCATAAGATTCTTTTCTGTCTTCGTTCCATTATATTTTGTTGCTGGCAAATTGTTTACTTCACAATCTCCCTCACAATTCTTGTTTTCATTATTTAATTCCTTTTTCATAGCGTTCACTATTAAAAAGCTGCGTTCTTCTCAATATAATTCATTCACGCAAAATTAATCCATACAGCGAATCACATACGCCACATAACCTAAAATCATTCCAATATTTCCTTTAGGCGCTTTTCTGTTTGAATCACGTAAAGAATAGAAATTGTCTACCTTCTTTCCATCCTCTATTTCCTCCTTACGGTTTACAATCCACATAAATTCGTCGAAAGCTACCACGACATTTTCTTCTCTTCGTGAGCATCTGTCGTTAGCTAAAAGTAAAATGTCACCTTTAAAATAATTTGGAACATAATGATTACAAGGAATCCTGATTCCCATAAAAATCTTCGGACTAAGGCTTGGTCCTAAATTTTTAATATCTATTATGTCAAAATCATTTGTCATCTTGATATTTCCATTATCTGCACAAATTGGTCGCATTATCTCAATTAATTTCGAAGTAGGCTCCCCCTGTGTCAATCGATCATAATGATAATGAATCGCCCAGCGCACAAAATGTGTAAAGCTCTCAGGCATCATTCTTACTAATTGTAATGACTGGCAGGTCTGTTCACTAATCGTTCCTGCACCAAGTAACTCATCACAGCTTACATTCAAAACCTTAGCAAGCTTTACTACCATACTAACTCTGCAATCAGCATTGTCACCATACACAAAGCTTCTTAATGTTGATACAGAAACATCTGCTGCATCCGCAATTTCCTGAAGAGTAATATCCTTTTCATTTATATACATCATAAGGTTATGCCTAAAAGATGTCATATAATCATCAGGATTTCTTTCCAGGTTCTTTGATAGTTTTCCTAAATATTTCTTTTCCAGCATATTTTTATCCCTTTTCTAAAAAATTTAATTGAAAATTTAAAACTAATTTTATCAAATTCATTTTATTTTTGAATGCGGCAAAACGTACAAAATTAAAAAAATATTTTTAGAAATTATATTACACGACGTATTTTTTCTAAATATCGACTTAGCTAAAATTGTCTCAACATCAAACGAAAGGAGGTGTACACATGGCGGTAAGCTTTTACAAATGTCGAACTTGCGGAAATATCATCTGCAAAATCATTGACTCGGGCGTCACTCCAAGCTGCTGCGGTAAACCTATGCAACCCCTAACTCCAGGAAGTACCGATGGCGATGTAGAAAAGCACGTTCCAGTTTATGAAACAAAAGATGGCCTATTATATGTAAAAGTAGGATCCTCTCCACATCCTATGACAAGTGACCATCACATAGAGTTCATTGCAATTGAAACCAGTCTCGGTATTCAACTCAAATACATCGGACGTGATATGAATGTCGATAACTGCGGCGAATGTTGCGATGTTCCATGTCCTATCAACACAAAAGCAGAAGCCTGCTTTAAGCTGCTTGAAGGCGAAAAACTAATCGCAATATACGAATATTGCAACCTGCACGGAGTATTTATGTGCTCCTGCATTTAACCCACCGAAAATCTTTAGAAAGGAGTCAAATTAGAAAACTGCGTTAAAAAATAAAAAATAATTAAAAATAAAACTTTCTTCTCATAAATATATTCTATTCATATAACAAGGCGTCGATTAACCCCCGGCGCCTTTTTTTTACTGTGAAGAAAAATTATTTTATCTTACTAATTTGAAAAATTAGTATTTTTGTAATTTGAAAAATTAGTATTTTATTGTTGACTTAAATAAATTACTTTGCTATGATAGTGAAGTCGTCGCAAGAGACAACACATACGCGGAAGTGTCGGAACTGGCAGACGAGCAAGACTAAGGATCTTGTGCATATTGCTTGCGTGTGGGTTCAAGTCCCATCTTCCGCATTAGGGTTAAAGGCCTAGAAACATTGAGAAATCAATGGTTCTGGGCTTTCTTTTTTGGAAAATTGGATGATATTGTGGGGTTATCGTATACATTATAGCGCCCGCTTTCAAAACATAAAATTTTCAATTGTTTTGAAAATAGCATGCAATTGATCATAATACAAACTAACCATAAAATAAATTATTTTACTATTTTGGGTTATTGTAAGTATTTTTATCATACGCTGTTTTGAAAATGGTAAACCAAAAAAATGATTATTATTAGTTTTGGGTTATTGGAAATAGTTAAAATTTTTGATGTAATCAAGAATACATGCTTTTCAGTAATCCAAAAGATTAAAAAATTAAAGTTTTGGGTTAGCGAGGGATAAATCATTCAAATTGAAAACCGAAAATGGTAAACCAAAAATCTTCATATTTAAGATTTTGGTTTACCATTTTCAAAACAGGCTATAAAAAAACAACTACAATGTACCCAAAAGTACATAATTATTGGATTTTGGTTTACTTTTATCACTTCCCAATTATATAGCTTGATATCAGTATACCTTATCGTATGAATATCAAAGCCAAAGTACACATTATCGTGGAAATAGAACCGTCACTAATAGCTTTTTTGGTCTTTTGTTGTTAGCATTGCTTACCTATATTTCTAGGAATAATAAGCGAAAATAAAAATAGCCCATCCTTATACTTTGACGAGTAGGATGGACTATTAACATTCTGCGGAGACAACCCACCTTGTGGGCGAGTGCTCTTTTTATATCTTAATTTTATGCTCACAAATAGCATTTGTCAAATTAAGATTTCTATTTTTTGCTCATATGAATATAGAACCTTCGAGCTCGCAAAGAATACCAAGCGCCCCTTGCAATCTTCTCAGTGCGCCAAAGTACACATGTGCGTGGCATTTGCCCCGTCCCCACTCATCTTTAAAAATGGTAACCCAAAATCTTAATATCTCAAAATTTTGGGTTACCATTTTAAAAACAGCCTCCTTCAAAATACACACTCGTCACCAAAAAACGTATAATATTATGATTTTGGGTTACATATATTAATCAAAAATTTAAGATACCTCTTCATATGTACTGGCTTTGCCAAATTGTTAATAGCTATTATGCGAAAATAAAATTGAAAAAGAAGAAAAATAGAAAAAATAGATTAATTGTTATATAATTGTATACATAATAATATAATTATTGATGGTGTCAAATGACCTACCAAAAACTGAATTTTAAAAAATTCAGATAACCCATGAAAATTATAGAAAAATATTTGGAGGTGTTTTATGAAATTATCAGCTAAAATTCTTTCTATTGTGTTATGTGTATTGCTTATTTTTTCTGCAATATGCAATATTATTATACTTAGCGGAGGGCAAACATATTCAATAGCACTCAAATGTATTTCTATTATTGCTCTCATCGCGATAGCTTCCGCATTCTATTATACCTTTCGCGGATATACAAAAGCTTCTGCACCAGCATACAAAGCTTATATGATTATATGTGCTGTATATTTTCAGACAATTTGTTGTGTAAATGCTATAGCACCAAACCAGTATTCTAATACATTGTATGTTGGAGTGTTCGTAGCATCAAACAGTCTTTTGTTTGGCTTATTTCTACTATTAGGTATTGCAAAAGACATGGGACAAAAACAAACATTTGCAATTTGTATTATATCGTTGGTTTTAACACTACTTGCACTTATTGAGTGTATCTTTTGGGATAAGAGTAGCTTGGCAGTAGGACTTGGATATCTGCTTCTTACACGAGTTTTGACAAGATTTTTACTAACTGCTGTTGCCTGCTTTATGGTTTATTTCAAATATCAGGATAAAACTACTCGCGGAACAAAATAAACCACACAACCTCGCCTGTCAGCCAACAGGCGAGGTGTTTTTTATCGTATCTGTAACACACCACTAATGAAATCTATAGCCTCTTTGCAAACTCCAATTCAAATGAATCCTATAGCCTCTTCAAAAAACTCCAACTCTAATAGAATCCTATAGCTTCTTCGCAAACTCCAGCTCAAATCGAATCCAGGTTTCCAAGTCAACCACTTGATTATGCAAAATATTTTCGCGAGCTTCATCTGTAGTTGAAAGCTCTAACATCATATCAAGCGACTGAACCATATTGCTGTACTGCTCTGTCTTGTTTTGGTACTCCCTGAGGCGCTCGCCAGATACTTTTTTCAAGTCAACAATTTGAGCCACCTTCATATGTACAGCATTGGCCTGATTTTTTAATTTATTAATATCTGAAAGTGAAATCATTTTCGCTCCTTGTAAATTCAAATCTCTATTTCTGTTACAAATCCAACGATTTCGATAATTCTATATTTCGTATACCTTATTCCCCAATACATAGAGTAATTCTTCTTTTCATCGGTAGAATTCCCTCAAATTCGCAATTATGCTTTGCTTAGGAAAATTTTAAAAGGAGGATTATCTCTATGAAAATTAACAAAGCAGGAACTGTCGGATTTTGTTTATGCTTCTTAGCAATTATTTTTGGTATTGCTACAAATGGTGGTATTCAAACGATTGGAAACTTTCTTAATATACCATCCTTTATTGTAACAGTTGGTGGTGCTATTTTTGCCGTTCTTATTACATCAGATTCTTTTGAAGATTTCAAGATAGGCTTGCATGGTTTTTCATATGCACTAAGCGAGAGTAATACTGATGTGTATGAAATAATAAATATTATTTATCAAATGTCAGATACTGCTCGAAAAGAAGGATTACTTTCACTAGAAGAACATGCGAAAAATTTACCAAATGAATTTTTAGCAAAAGGTGTGTCACTTGTCGTAGATGGAACAGACCCTGAGCTGATACGTGCAATCCTTGAGGCTGAGCTTGAGCACAAGCAGGAAACCGACAAAAAACAAATTAATTTTTGGCAGGACTTCGGAGCCTACTCTCCTGCCTGGGGTATGGTTGGTACACTAATCGGACTTATCAATATGCTAAAAACTATTGGCTCAGATTCTTCTGCTGTAGGTGCTGGAATGGCATTAGCACTAATTACAACACTATATGGCTCCCTTGTTGCAAACTGGATTTGCATTCCAATAACTCGAAAGCTTGAAAAAAGAAGTTCAAAGGAAAGCCTTGTCAAAGAAATTATTATTGAAGGGGTTCTTTCCATTCAAGCAGGCGAGAACACCCGCATTATCAAGGAAAAAATACATGCTATCGTTGAATCTGAGGAACAGAAGAAAGCCGCATAAAATTTGCAAAATCTATTCTGCAATATCACATTTTGTAAATACTGTTTTTCGAATATTTGTTCTATTTTTGTATTGTCATCAGTATTTCTATATGCTAATATTTATCCATAAAAACTATAAAATACTGATGGACTGATTTTACTATGATAAATATTATCTGTGCCCTTCACTGCGAAGCGGCTCCACTAATAAAAAAATTTAATCTAAAAAAGAAGACCTCTTGCAGCAGCTTTAATATCTATACAAACGATACTGATATCAATCTCATCATATCAGGCGTGGGAGCAATTGCATCAGCCAGTGCAGCTTCGCATCTCCTAGCTATTACAGGCTGCAGCAGAGATGATTTTTTAATAAACATCGGCTGTGCCTGCCAATTACTTGGCGACGCCTCTTGTGATTGCTTTCTTATCAACAAGCTCACTGACCAAGCTTCAAATAGAACTTTTTTTCCTGACATGCTGCATAATGCAGATTGCCAATTTATTGAAGCAGAAATTATCAGCGGCATGAAAGTGTTAACTCCTGGTGAAGTGAAAAATTATCAAAATTCAGAAAGTGGCTCTACAGGGGAATCACTTGAAACTAAAACCACTGTCTCACCAGCCCAAAACGCGCAGCCAGCGCCCCTTCCACTATTATATGACATGGAGGCTGCTTTTATCTTTCAGGCTGCACAATACTACCTTGGACCAGCCCAGATTTCATTTATCAAGATTGTTTCTGATGCCGGCATAGACTGCACGGCTACTTCGTTTTCAGATTTATCCAAGCAAATCGAAGCTCAAATTGAAGCACGGCTGGACCTCATTTGCACTTATTTTTCAAAGCTTTTTGCACAACAAGACAACTCGACTACTGATAAGCTTACTTTATCAGATTCGATTATTTCAGATTTTCATGCATCAAAGACTATGGAAAATGAACTGCTTTCCTTGTACCGATACGCTGCTCTTTCTGATTTTGATTTTCAAAAGCAAATTGCTATTTTTTATGAAAATGGAGAATTACCGGTTGCCGACAAAAAATCAGGAGTTGCGCTGATAAAAAAATTGACGCACCTAATCATTACACAAAATAAATAACTAAAATCATCAAAACAACTGGCTTTACGAGGAAAACTTTGTACCCTTGTAAAAATATAATCGTCGTTAATATAGCAAATAAAAAGGACCAACGATATGTCTTCCACTTTTTCGCACATATACATCGAAAAAAAAATTAAAAATCACGAAACCACGCAGCGGATTATTTCGCATTTTCCAGAGGCAACTCTTATCGAAATAGACCATTACAAGGATGTGTTTTGCCGTCCAAAGCAAAATTTTGCAAAACAAAAGGACTCGCAGGCTCTAATTTTGGCACAAAAGGATGGCGAGCTACTGTATAAGGGAGCAAAGGTCTGCCAATCCTTTGGCAATCTGCATTTTTATTACACCTCCTGCATAATGAATTGCATCTATAATTGCGAATATTGCTATCTAAGCGGAATGTATCCGTCTGCAAACATCGTGATGTTCATTAACCTGGAAGACTATTTTGCCGAAGTGGAAAAGCTGCTGGCATCGCATGATATGTACATTTGCGTATCATATGACACCGATCTTCTTTCGCTTAATCACCTAAGTGGCTTTCTAAACAAATGGATAGAATTTACTGACAAACATGAAAACTTAAAAATTGAAATCAGGACAAAATGCGGCAATCTCTCGTCGCTTACAGATACAATAGCTGCCTGCAAAAATAAGGAGCGAATCATTTTTGCCTACACGCTTTCTCCTGATGAAATCACCAGACAATATGAGCACCACACTTCATCACTAAAGGCGAGAGTCTCAGCTATCAAGAAGCTGCAAGAACTCGGGTATCGCTGCCGAATTGCGTTTGACCCGATGATTTATGTTCCCAACTGGAAGGATTACTACAGCAATCTTGCAGATATTATTTTTAATGGTCAACCTGGTTTTGATAAAATTGATACTAACAAGCTGCTTGACATCAGCATCGGAAGCTTTCGTATTTCAAGCACCTACTTAAAAAATATGAGAAAATGTTATCCCTCTTCACAAATTACTCAATTCCCTTATCAGATTGAAGATGGAGTATATCATTACCCAGATGATATACTTGAGGAAATGGAAAACTATTTGTACGATATATGTCAAAAGAATATACCAAAGGAGAAAATATTCTTATGGAAGGAATAAAAAAAGCATCAAATGGATTGGGGAAAGCTATCGTTACCGGCGCTTCTAGTGGAATTGGGAAAGCTATCGCAAATATGCTTACAGAAATTGGTTATGAAGTATATGGCATCGGCAGAAAATTTAATGACACCGATTACAATTTCAACACAATAGTGCTTGATTTGCTCGATACAAAAGCACTAACTACTCAAATAGAAAAACTAAACAAGGCCCCGGATATTTCCATCCTCGTAAACAATGCAGGTGTTGGCTATTACGGAATTCACGAAACACTTTCACCAGATGAAATTTCCACCATGGTACGCACAAACCTTGAGGTGCCACTTATTCTTTCGAATCTGCTTGTTTCAACTCTAAAAAAGAATAATGGTTTTATTATCAATATTTCTTCTCACACAGCCACTGCTGTCAATCCGCACGGTTGCGCTTATGGTGCTACAAAAGCAGGCCTATTCAGTTTTTCAAAAAGCCTCTTTGAAGAAGAAAGAAAATATGGTCTAAAGGTAATCGACATCCAACCAGATATGACAGATACAAACCTGTATCGTAATGCAAACTTTGGTGTTGCAAATGACGTTCTTGCCTACCTTGCTCCTGATGATGTTGCC
This sequence comes from Pseudobutyrivibrio sp., assembly GCA_045617805.1. Classification (GTDB taxonomy): domain Bacteria; phylum Bacillota; class Clostridia; order Lachnospirales; family Lachnospiraceae; genus Pseudobutyrivibrio. The sequence continues at coordinate 8,026 of JAZLJM010000031.1, read as the reverse complement.
TATGCTGTAAAATACGCAGTCACACAACGTGACGGCTGCGCCATCACCTGCATAAACCTCAAACCACAGCTAAATAGAATATCTCGGAACAAATAGATTTTTATAAGTGAACTTATGTATCTTAAAACAAATAGATTTCCACGAGTGAACTTGTGTATTTCAAAACAAATTTATTTTTTGTATTGACTTAGTATACGCACTTTGCTATTATTATGAAGTTGTCGATGACGACAACACATACGCGGAAGTGTCGGAACTGGCAGACGAGCAAGACTAAGGATCTTGTGCATATTGCTTGCGTGTGGGTTCAAGTCCCATCTTCCGCATTGCTGTAAAGAGGCCTAGAATACTTGAGAAATCAAGCATTCTGGGCTTTCTTTTTTGGAAAATTAGATGATAGTGTGGGGTTCCCCAGGCTCTTCCCCATCCACAGAATCTATAATCGCCCTTACATTGTCTAAGTAATTCTTCTGCGCGAAACTATAATATCTCAGGTTGATCTCAATCTAAAACAATAATCACCTTACCGCTTGTAGCAAAAACGTCAGAAAAAGCGACGAAAAAAAGATTACTTCATAATATCTTCGTCCAACAAAAACTGTTCTATCCCAATATAAGTAATACCATTCTCATCCTGCCATGGTTTTAGATAATCTCTTACAACTACCATCTTACTAAAAGAGTCTGGAATACGTTTTAATGATGCGATTTCCTGCTCTTTTTTTTCTGAATCTGCTATAGTCAAGGCTGACTGAATATAAAATCGTTTATTTCCCTTATTTACAACAAAATCAACTTCAAGCTGCTTTCGTATTTTTTTGCCTTCGGCATCCTTTGTATTATATTCTACAACTCCAACATCAACATTCATTCCTCTACGAATCAGGTCATTATACAAGATATTTTCCATTATATGAGTCTCCTCTAATTGCCTGAAGCCAAGCCTTGCATTTCGAAGCCCTAAATCTGAATAATAGTATTTTGCCGGCGTGCCAATATACCTACGACCTTTTACATCATAGCGAATAGCTTTTCTTAATAGAAATGCATCTTCAAAGTAACCAATATACTTTTCTATCGTTTCAGATGAAATTCCAATTTGTCTATCACTTTTAAATGTATTTGAAATTTTACTCGAATTTGTAAGCGAACCTATTCCAGATGCCAGAATATCCAAAAGAATATTAAGCACCTCTTCATCGTTTTTTATTCTATTTCGTTCAAGCACATCTTTTATATATGTTTGCTGAAATAAATCTGTTAAGTACTGACTTTTTTCCTCATGCGCCTGAAAAGATGTAGCTAACGGCATTCCCCCATAAGTATAATATTCCTGCCATGCTCCACGTTTATCGCCTTCGTATTTATCATAAAATTCCGCAAAAGAACATTGTATGCGCTCCTTTTTTGCGGTTATCCGCATTTTTTTCACCTAAATTATATCATCATCAGACTTTACATTCAATTATACTCACGTTTCTTGCACTGCCAGGCACCTATATTTGAGAATAGAACAGACCATCCTGATTACAATAACAAAAAATCTTTTTTATCCCACTGATTTTTATTCTGGCTGATGGACTTCCTTCTGGATAGAGCTTAATTAAATGCAATCCATCCGAGGATAGTGCTGCAATAAAAGAAATATAATGCTTTTTTGTCATTTCATGATCTATCTGAATAAAATATTCATCTTCTATTCGTTCAATATGAATTTTATGCTTTTCATCTGATGCTTCAGCAATCTCTGGCATTAACTGTACCCCATGACAACTTAATGCTAATTCGCCCATACTATGAACTACATTGCCGCATATTGGACAAACATAAAATTTTGAACGAAGCATATTTGCAGACACATTCAAGTTTGAAATTGCATTTCCTGATATCAGCTCTGTAATAGAAATTCCAAACTCCTCAGCTATAGGCTCCAACAAAGAAATATCCGGATAACCTTTAGCTGTCTCCCACTTTGAAATTGTCTTATCAGAAACACCTATCTTTTGTGCTAGCTCAGCCTGTGTTAAATTCTTCTTCTCTCGCAGCTCTTTTATAACTGCACCTGTAACATATTGATTCATAATTTATTGCCTCCTTGCAATTATATTAACATCTCACACCACGAAACCATACCTACGCTGCGTAGAGTCTTTTGGCATCATAATTCTGATTCTACTAACACACGACTATAATTCATTATCAATACTGCAAGTTCGCTTCAAGCATCACGACCAGGAATGTTCACACTTCTTATCTACATTTCAAAAACAGGCAATTAAAAAATATCTATCACATACCCAAAAATGCTAAAATCTTAGATTTTGGTTTATTTTTTACAATATTACATGCACTTTGAACTATCCCCCTACAAGTTGTGATACTAAAATGATATACTTAATAAAAATACAGGCGGTAAAACTATATGAAAATAAAACACTATACAATAGCAATACTCTTATTAATATCACTTACAATATCTGGTTGTTCTTCCCCAAATAAGGATTCAATTAATACTGAGACTATCGATGTTTCAAGCAATAATTCAGTTAAAACCAATTCTGAAAATACTAACCACACTACTTCCAACAATAAAAATAATGATAGCAAAACCTCTGATAGTGACGAAAATATTCTCATCAAAGACGCATCTATTCGTAATGGCAATATTCTTGTCACCGATGATTCTGACAATACAAATGACATTCTTGTTTCCAACGATTCTAATAACTCTGCTCCAATAGACTTTGAATTATCTACAGATTTAAAAGGTGCACTCTGCCAATTAGCTTGTTCATACGACAATTTTAATCAGGCTACTGTAAATTCTGCTGAATGGAAAGAAGTCTTTTTAAGTGATTTTATTCAAAATTCAAGATTCTCCTATTCCTATTTGAATACATTAATGGAAAATGAATCCGGAATCATTAGTCCCGAAAATCTTAAATATATAGAAACCTCACTAACTGGTATACCCATAAATTTCGATAGTGCTGTTAACGCCTACGAAGCTGCTAGCAAGGTTTCACACGGTGAAATTACAAATTATGACTATACACAGAAAGCAAATAAAATAAAGCTTACTGCCGATTTCAATATTCATTATTCCGGCACTACCCAAATAGGTGAGTATAAATTAACTGCTACTTTAGTAGTTAACCCTGATAGTTGTTTTGATGGATATAGTATTGAGAAAATTTCTCGAGTCGAAAAATAGACTAATAGAAATTATCTCAGCATCAAAAATTGCCATAATAGTCAACTAAAAGCCAGCGCATTTTGTACCGCTGACTTTTTTCCGTTATTTTCTATGGAAAGTAATTGCAATTATAATATGATATCCCAATTGATAATGATTACGATAATTATATGATATAATTCTTTAGAATATACTATTTCTTTTAAACTGGAGTTGTTTATGAATTCAGAAAACAAAGAATTTTTCTCAAGATTAATAAAGGATGCTCTCCCAATCTGCTTTCAAGCTCTAATGGTGGCTGCTGTGGCTGCTGCGGATGCTTTTATGCTAGGTGGAATTGACCAAAACTCCATGGCTGCAGTGTCGTTGGCGAGTCAGATTCAATTTATTCAAACCATGATTTTGTACGCATTAATGGGTACTACCGCTATTTTGGGTGCTCAGTACTACGGCAAAAATGATAAAAAATCAATGAGCAAGATCTTCGGTATCAGTATAAAAGTAAGCTTTATTGTCTCCATTATTTTTACAATAGCATGTATCATATGTCCACAAAAGCTTATGCTTCTTTACACAAACGATACGCTATTAATTGAAATTGGTGCGCGATATCTTAAAACAGCAGGCATTTCCTACCTTTTTGTGGGGTTGTCGCAAAGTTATATAACAATCATAAAGGTATCAAATCATATTCTAAATTCCGTTATCATTTCAAGTGGCGCCGTTATTATAAATATCATCTTGAACTGGGTATTTATTTACGGCATGAATTTAGATGTTACTGGTGCTGCACTTGCAACAACTATAGCACGTATACTCGAGTTTCTCGCAGCCGTTATTATATCATTTAGACCAGAATACATTCGTTTGAATTTAAGATATGTTATCGGAAACCATAAAGAATTATCAAAGGATTTTTTCAAATGCCTGATGCCACTATTAGGTGCAAATCTGCTTTGGGGAATCGGATTCACCTCGTATACATCTTTTATGGGGCACCTGGGAAAAGATGCCGCTGCTGCTAATTCAATCACCGCCGTAATCCGAGATTTAGTGTGCTGCGCGACAGACGGTCTTGCACAAGGTGGCGGTATTATCGTCGGTAATGCACTAGGTGCTGGCGAACTAGAGCTTGGAAAAAGATATGGCAATAAGCTTGTAAGAGCTTCCTTCGTCGTAGGCGTAGCCTCACAGGTCGTTATGCTTATCTTAACTCCAATAATTCCTCGCTTTATAAAACTCACACCACAAGCCTCTGCGTACCTGTCACAAATGATGCTCGTTATGACTTTATATATGATTGGTCGAGCCGTAAACACTGTTACAATAAACGGTATTTTCGCTGCTGGCGGTGATACTATGTTTGACCTCGTAACGCTATTCATAACTATGTGGTGCATCTCTATCCCACTAGCTGCCCTTGGAACCTACGTCTTCCACTGGCCCGCAGTACTTATCTTCTTCTTTACCTGCCTTGATGAAGTTGGAAAAATACCACTGGTAATCCGCCACTTTTTCAAATACAAATGGGTAAAGGATTTAACCAGATAAAAACACAATTTTCTCTTGACTATGCCCTATAGCTTTGCTATGATATTGAAGTCGTCGTAAGAGACAACACATACGCGGAAGTGTCGGAACTGGCAGACGAGCAAGACTAAGGATCTTGTGCATATTGCTTGCGTGTGGGTTCAAGTCCCATCTTCCGCATTGGTTTAAGAGGCCTAGAATACTTGAGAAATCAAGCGTTCTGGGCTTTCTTTTTGGGGAAATTGGATGATATTGTGGGGTTATCGTATGAATATCAAAGCCAAAGTACACATCACCGTGGAAATAGAACCGGCCCCAATAGCTATGACGTTCAATATATTTCACATCTTCTCACTTTCAAAACTTTAATACTTTTTTACTGTTGAAAACATAATAACATCTGCTTTCAAAACTTACAATTTTCAATTGTTTTGAAACAGAACATATAGACAATGAAGTGACTATGGATGAATTTATTGTAGAAGCAATGAGAACCGATGTAAAACATCCTATTATAACAGATTTTCTGTGAAGTATTGATTTTTTTGCATTGTGTTTTACAGTCTTTTTTGAAGGGCGGTTGTTCTTCCCCACATAAGGATTCAACTAATTAATCAACTAAAAGGCAGCGCGTTTCAGACCGCTAGCTTTTTCTGTTATTTTCTTGAGAAAGTAAATTCATTAATTTAATGATTTTTTTAATAGCTATGACAGCGACTAAAGTAAAACCTCATTTTAGATTAGTCGCTATTGACGAATTGTTTTGCGGCGACTATAATAAAATCACACTTTAGATTAGTCGGAGGTTTTCGATATGGCATATATTAAAAGAGCAATTTCAGATATATTAAAAGAAAGAGTCGCAACAAGTAAATGTGCCCTAATAATCGGTGCAAGACAAGTAGGAAAATCAACTTTAATTAAGCATGAATTTTCCGAATACAATATGACTAATTTTGATGACAAGCTTACAAGATTGCAAGCAAAAGAAGAACCTAAACTTTTCTTCTTAAACAATCCTTCCCCTCTTTTTATTGATGAAGTCCAAAAAGAAGGCACTGTTCTTGAAGAAATAAAGCTAAAGGTGGATGAATCAGACCAAAGAGGACAATTTATTTTATCAGGATCGCAGAATTTGGAATTAATGAAAGGTGTCAGTGAATCTTTAGCTGGAAGAATATCTATATGTGAATTATGTGGTTTATCTTTACGTGAAATTAATCAAATTGATTTTAACAAACACTTTGTACCAACTGATGAATATATAACTAAACGCGAGGCTTCACTAAAAAAATATAGTAATATTTGGGAAATTATTCATAAAGGATCTTATCCTGAATTATACGATATAAAAAGAGATTGGCAGGATTTTTATTCATCATATGTCTCTACTTATTTGGAAAGAGATATCAATGAATTAATTTCCACAGATAGCATTACCTTTACAAAATTTCTAACAGCAGTTGCTGCCAGAACTGGCGAAATGTTAAATTTTTCCAATGTTGCTGCCGAAATTGGCGTTAGTGAACCAACAGTAAAGAATTGGATTTCAATACTAGAACGAACCGGAATTGTATATTTATTAGAGCCATATAGCGCAAGCGCATTAACTAGAGCAATCAAAGCCCCTAAACTATACTTTAGAGATACAGGTCTTGCTTGCTATTTAACCAAATGGCTGACTGCTGATGCCTTAAAAAACTCTGCCGTTGCAGGAAATATGTTTGAAACCTTTGTTGTATCAGAAATATTGAAATCCTACTCAAATGAAGGACGAGATTATCGTTTCAATATATTTTATTACAGAGGCAAAGACAAAAACATTTCTAACGACAATGAAATTGATTTAATAATTGAAGAAAATGGAATACTCTACCCAATTGAAATTAAGATGTCAGGAAATCCCAAAGCCAGCATGGGTGCCACTAATCAAGTACTTGATAAAATTGCCAATAAGCAAAGAGGAATGGGCATCATCCTGTGTTTGATTGATAAGAAGACATATTTAAGAGAAAACTTGATTGCCCTACCAATTGACTATATTTAATATCATGATATTTTTCTATAAAAAATATATAACACTAATAAGCCAGCGCGTCACAAACTGCTGGCTTTTCTTATTATTTTTTCGCATTAATATTGATTGCGTGTGAGTTTTAGTCCCATCTAAAACATTGCTTTGCATTCTTCCGGTGCATGGCACCTATATTTCGAGTATTATTACATCCTTACTCTTCATATAAAAATACCTCAATATCACTTGCTTCCGTTGTAGTTTCCTGAGCATATGAACCAAACAAATATAATCTTTTCAATCCGTATCTAATAGCTAAATCAACTTATCAATCATAGCAATGAGTGTAGATAAAATACTGTCTACTTCTTTTACTCAAAATTTTTGATATTGAAAATACATTAACTGGAACCTGTCATCGTATGAATATTAAAGTCAAAGTACACATTATCGTGGAAATAGAACCGCAATAATTTTTTATCGACATACATCACCTAAAACTATATATTGAGAACAAGTCACATTGGGTGTGGCTTATTTTTTGTATCTTTCTTGCGGTGTCAGGCACCTATATTTAAGTACCCTATATCTTTATGAGCTCTGAAAAACAATTTTTTAATACTTCAGATTTTTCCCATTCAACTGACTTTATCTGTTCATTTATCAGCTTGAATACTTTTTCAGGATATTGTACAGCCCAAGTAACACCCAATTTAGCCTTTAATTCCTTCCTATTCGAACTAATATACTTTGAAGCTTCTACTCTCATTCTCTTAACAAATTCATCTACCAAATCTACAATATGAGCATCGTAAGGGTCTTCAGCTATTGCCTCTAAAAGCATAGTCTCCAGTGCACCCTGATGTTCTATTGGAATCACAACTAAAAGCATCTCTATCGCTTTATCTTGTCCAAATCCATTTTTATAGATATTTTCAATCTGATGGACTGTTTAATCTTATTCTCAAAAAATGATTTAATTCGATCCTTACCACCTGTACCACAGATAAGAAGTCTGTCTTCTCCTTTTTCGTACCAGTTTATACTTTCTTCAATTCCATCCTCTTTAATTTGTAAATCCCGTGGCGGTTTTTTACAAAATTTCCATCCAACTATTTTTTCAAGATAATAGCTTAGCAATATGGCATCGGTAGCGCCTTCACATAATATAAGTTTATTCATAGGCGCACCTCAAATCCAAATGCTTCACGATTTTTAAATACCTCACGCCCTGGCAGTACTCTTGATAATGTAGCATCATCTTGTTTCTTTAGTGTTACAACCTT
>JAZLJM010000030.1:0-3834 GCA_045617805.1 Pseudobutyrivibrio sp. | reverse complement strand
CATAGCAAGTCCCGCAGATATGAGCGTCTTAGGCGCGGCTTCGACTAATTTTTAAAAAATTGGCTAACCTCGGGAAGACGCCATATCTGCAGGACTTGCTAAGCCGGATTTTAGGATTTTACAGATTTGCAAGTGCAGGGGGATGGAGCGATAAGAACAAGCCTAGCCTATTACATCAAAAATTATAGTGTCGCAGAAAACAGGTGGTGGGGGATGAAGAGAAGAGGGATAAGTTGAAATTGGCTAGAGAATATAGATAGAAATTTTATGTTTCAAAAAGCATACATTTCAAGCCACCATAACTATTCCCCAATAATCGGGAAAAATGCAGTCTCATTTGTATCAAAGAAATCTTGCATTAATTTCAACTCTTTAAGCTTTTTATCCTGAATATTTTTCATTTCATCACTAGTTAACCAGGTGTATCCTGCTTGGGATGTTCTGATAATGAAATCCTGGTCTTTTTCAGAAAGAGCTTCACCTTCGGCGACGTAGTCATAATATGTTTTGCCATCAAAATCGTAGATTACAACACTCATGGTTGGCATATCTCTGCGATATGCTTTTTTGTATATCTTTTCATCAGTATACTCTTTAATCAATTCACCAGATACTTCTTGAGTTGTATAGATTTCACGAATCTTTCCTGCTGCATCTACAAAGCAATAAGAGGTCGTTGCACCAGCATCAGGACTAAGCTTTTCTATCTCAAGATATCCATTTTTACAAAGAGTTGCTGTTGTCTCAGCATCCTCGTAATAAGTATCACTCAAATGAAGCGTGTCATCATAGTAACAAAAAAGGAAAGTTTCGGATTCCATTGAATAATCAGTTGGTGTAGCTTTAAGCGCAAGCACCTTGCGATTTGAACTGGATACGATGGTATATGAAAATTTGCAATTGACAGTCTGTCCTTTTGCACTGATTAACATCTGCTTTTGCAAATCCTTTAATGAAATTGCATCTCCTGAAGAGGATAAATAGTGAGTATAGCCCATTTCAAGACCTGGGTCTATACTAGAAACGCTTTGATTTCCTGACTCCAAAAAGGATTTGTAAACCTCCTCCTCTACGCCAGCCGCAGAATTATCTTCCTCAAGCGCCTCCTGGCTGGATGCAGCTTCTGCTTCATATTGAGCACAGCCACAAAGAGACATAAGAAGTATCGCAATCGCTCCAAGCGCCAGAATTTTCTTTTTCATGTAACCCCTCCATAACATTAATAACATCCAGTAGCTCTCTCCCCAGATAAACTACTCAACACATATTATACACAAAAAAGGCAATTCTTTATGTAGGCATTTTTTATAATAATACCATCTGTAATTTGTTCTAAAATACTTACTCCATCATCCAGAGGCGTTCAAACTTCAACAATCTCGTATTCATAATTTCGAAAAGTTCTCCGAGTATTTCATAATGCTCCTCCATAACATTAGCAAGTGCCAATATTGGAATCTCTATTAAAGTAGTATTCTTCTTTATAACCTTATATCCATTATTAGAAACACGGCTGGTTGTAAACGCTTCTATACCAAACACTTCGCCTTTTTTCACTAAAAGCAAAGGCACACTATAATCATCTTTTCGAGTTCCCTCCATTGATACAGAGCCTTCAGCCACAAAATACAAGCTATTTACATCCATTCCATTTTCAATTACTGTATCCTCTTCTGATAATGTCAATAAGCTGCAGCCATTTGCAACCTGCTGCAATAGCCTATCGTCAAATCCCGAGAAAAGACTGCACTCTTTCAACATCTGAGCCATTTGTAATTTACGTCTCTTCTCATTGATATCCTGTCCCTGCTCTATCTTTGTATATACATCCTCAGGTTTAGCATCTTTTCTAAGAATAAACTTAAGAATATTTTCAAAATTCTCATGTATTGACTTTACACTTACATTACAAAATGTCTTTTTATCATATTCGTAGGTTATTGCAGGCATATTCCCATAGAGTTCAAAGAAAATCCTCATCGAATAATTGTCAAAGCTTTCTCCTGCCAGTCTCCACAAGTGTTTTTCATCCATCAATGCCCACTGCGCATCAGTAATCAATTTCTCAGCAAATTCAACAACAACAGGAATCGTAGAATGAAAATTAAAGTTCAATTGTTTCTGAAGCTCTAACACCGTACAACAATCATATTCATCAGCCTTTTTCAACTGGTCCTGAATAAGCATAAAAGATTCAGCAAAGCCATTTGTCTTTCCCACTTTAACAGGCAATACATCCATTTTTTTAAGTTTTTGATGTACGCCAAGAATTACATTTTCTCTTCCTAAAGTTTTTTGAGTCAATACAGCAAATGCATTGCAGCAAATTGCTTTTAACTTATCGTCACCCAGACGCTTATATTCAGTCAAGATTTCTTTTAATTCTTCATCTAGTTCAAACTTTTCTTTTTCTATAACAAAATCTGTATGGTTTTCAATTTTTTCATATGGCGCAGGAAGAGGATATAGTGTTTTTGAAAAATAATCATACACCTCCTCCTTAGTTCTTACCTGTTTGCTCCTTTCACCAGCATTTTGAATATACTTGCGAGGAAACAATTCACGAATTATCATCTCTGTCGATAGAAAATTCTCAAGGACAGCACTAACTGAAAGGATAACAAAAAACTTCTCCTTATCCTCTTTCAAAATATGAAGTCTCAGCATAAAGGTTTGCTCTGGAATATAATATCTTCGCATCTCAGCCGCACAAATTTGATTTACCATCTCACGCTGCTCTAAATCATCATAATCCGAAATATCATGTGCAAGAACACTGTATCCGCGCTGAGATAACGTATACTTTCTATAAATATCATCATCACGTCTTGCAAAAAAGCTTCTCAGAATAGGATAGTTACGTTCCAATTCATACATCTTTGTTTTTACATACAACAATTCTCTTTCGGTTAAAATATGGCAAACATATTGAATATACGGTATCTTTTTACCTAAAGCACATTGCGAAATCAATTTTTTCTCAGTTTCATTCAGATTCCAAACGCTTTCAATTCGTTTCTTCTCTTCCATTTTGCATCCCCCAGCATCAAAAACATCAGCTACATCGCAATAATTTTTTCCAGCTCCCGCAAAGTAGACTCAGCATCCTCATACAAAATCCCTGTTCCACCAGCAGCTTCCCATGCATCAATATTGGCCTGCATATCATCAATCAAAATACAGCCTTTTCCTTTGCAATACTGCCACTTATCCTCTTTATTGCATTCATTTACGACGATATCCTCTGCAAGCCTTTCGTGCATCCAGGTTATTTTATCTTCTTTTACATTTTTAATATTACGCTTTGGCTTTGGGATACCTGTAAGCACCTCACACTTTTTTGAAAATCTCTGATAAATAGAATCAAACATTTCCTTTGCACCAGGCATCAAATCAAGCTTTAAATAAAAACCATCAACACTTCTGATGCAATCCCACATCGTATCATCCTTTGCCTCTACGTGATTTTGCTCCTTTTTCCAGACGTATCCCCCCAACTGCTCTGCGCCCTTGCAAAAATCAGCCAAAACACCATCCATATCAAAATATATTTTATCTATCTGCATCAGTTACTCCTCTTCACAAATTCATTAACATTTGTCTTTTTTATTATATACAATCTGTTCTTTCATTTGGTGAAAAAGCTATGATAAAATTTTTATTTTTCCACTTAACCACACTAGCAATTTTCTTGTAAAAACAAAAAAGATTCACTAAAATAATTGTTATTAAATTATTACTATGTTGAGAGGTCAATTATGGTTATTTATATTAATTTGATTTTACTTTTTTCATGTGTATCTGCCTTATATCTGGGAATTGAATTTTTATATA
>JAZLJM010000029.1:0-10618 GCA_045617805.1 Pseudobutyrivibrio sp. | reverse complement strand
AAAAGAATTATCAATAAATTATTCGAAATAGAACTTTTTGTAATAAATTATCTAAAAAAGAATTATCAGTAAATTATTATTCGAAATAGAACTTTCTGTAATAAATTACCCAAAATAGAATTATCAATAATTTGATATCCTCAATAGAGCTTTCAATATGATATTACAAAATAAATTGTTATTATCATATTAAATGTGACTATATTTTTTATAATAAAAATTTGGTGGCTACTCGATTTATATATTAAAATAGAACGATATTCTATTTTGTATTGACATCTGCTAAAAAGTGATATAAATTGTCATATTGGAGCCTGTTTCACTTTGAAAAAGGAATAAAGGAAGGCCGGATTTAATATTTATGCTAAGAGATTTTGATAACGTATTATTATTAAATCAAAGAAAAGATATGCGGAAAGGCTTTATTTTATATATTTGAGAATAGAGGATATTTTCGACTATGGCAAAAAGAGGCAGTACGAGAGATAAAATAATTGAAGCTGCATCCAAGGTTTTTTATGAAAATGGGTTTGAGGCTACTTCGGTAAAAATGATTACGCAGGAAGCGGATATTGTTACAGGAAGCTTTTATCATTTTTTTCCATCAAAAGAAGTTTTGTTTGAAACGGTAATTGAAGAATTTTTAGCGGATTATCGCGATAGAGTAGTAAGTATTCTTGAGGATGAAGAGCTTGATGTTTCTTCAATAATAGAAAAATTTTTTTATGAGTTGAAACGAGGCTTGACTTTGTTTTATGAGTCCTATGAAACAAATAAGTTACACTGGACTATACAGTATTCGTTACATGAAAAGACGATGGAGACGATGATATTGCCGTTGACAAATTTGTTGAATAGATTGCAAAAACAGGGTGATATTTCGTTATTGATAAATTTGGATGAAAAGAGAATTGCAAAACTTTTGATTAGTGGATCGTCAATAATTGTTGATTCAGATAATGTAATAAATTTTGAAGAAATACAGGAATTGTTACTTGATTATTGGACTCGGTTTGTAAAATTCGATGTAAATATGAAGTGATTAGGGTGAAAAGGAAGAAAGAACGATGTCAAAAATTTGTGTAAAAAAGCCATTTACAGTACTTGTTGGTGTAATTATTGCTATTGTACTTGGAGCAGTGAGTATATATAAGATGCAATTAGATTTGCTGCCAAATATTTCACTTCCATATATGATTGTTGTTACGACTTATCCAGGAGCAAGTCCTGAGCTTGTTGAGGAAGAGATATGTAAGCCTATGGAGAATGCGCTAGGTACAATCAATGGTGTTGAGAATGTATTTAGTAGTTGTAGTGAAAATTATGGTCTTGTTGAGCTGGAGTTTCAGGAAGGAACAAATCTTGACAGTGCTATGGTTAAGGTTTCCAGTGCTATTAATACAATAGAGTCATCTCTTCCAGATGAATGTGGTACACCATCTATTATGGAAATCAGCACAGATATGATGGCAAGCGTTTACTTGGCGGTTGGTCTTGAAGATAAATCTATTGAGGAGACAACTCAGTTTGTAAAGGATGATATTATACCTGAATTTGAAAAGCAGGATGGTGTGGCATCTGTTACATCGCTAGGTCTTGTTGATAAAAGTGTACAGATTGAACTTAATGAAGATAAAGTTAGAGTATTAAATGATAAGATTTTGGGTTCTCTTGATTCTAATTTTGCAGATGCAGTTGAGCAGTTGGATGATGCAAAAAAACAGCTTGAGGATTCCGAGGAGGATATTGCTGAAAATAAAGAGGATTTGGAAGAATCTCAGCAGGATCTTGAGGACAGCAAGCAGGATATCCGAGATGGAGAAGAGGATTTAAAAGAGAATAAGGATAAGCTTAAGAAGAGCGAAGCGGATATTATTGAAGGCCGTAATAAATTAGATAATGCTGAATCGCACTTGAATTCTTCTAAAGAAGCGGCATATAAGAAATTTCACGAAAGTGAAAAAATGCTAAATGGTATGAGCGATGCTGTTGAAGATTTTTCATCTAGAGCTAGTGGTGATGATACAAAAATATCTGAAATTGAAGGCGGGGCTGATTTTTTAGAAGGATTGAAGAAAGCTGACAAGAGCGTTTCTGATGATACAACAATAAATGAAGCAAGAGATATTGTAAAAAAGAATCTTGATAAATTAGAGGATGGAAAACTTGAGGCTGCTGCTGGATTTGGTTCTGGAAATGCTCAGATAGAGATGGGTAAGCAGGGCTTAGATTCTGCAGAAGAGCAAATTAAAACTGGAAAAGAAAGTATCGAAGATGCCGAAGAAAAAATAGCTGATAGCTGGGAGCAGATTGATAAAGGTCAAAAGCAAATAGATGAAGGCTGGGAGAAAATCACAGAGGCTGAAGAAAAGATTGCTGATGGTTGGGAAGACTATAATGATGCTGTGAAAAATTATCAAAAGCAGCGTCGTGAAGCAGAAAAGAAGGCAAATGCGGATGAGCTTTTGGATTTAAAAACATTGTCGCAACTGATATATGCACAGAATTTTGAAATGCCAGCAGGCTATATTGATGATGAATTAGATAATTCATGGTTGGTAAAGGTTGGTCAGAAATATCAGGCCGTTGATGAAATTGGCGATATTGTACTTTGCAATATGCACAATGTAGGTGATGTGAAATTATCTGATGTATCAGATATTTCAATTATTGATAATGCTGCAGATAGTTATGTGCGTCTTGGTGATGACAAGGGTGTAATTCTTGAAATTTTCAAGAGCAGTACAGCAGGTACAAATGATATCAGCAAGGTTGTAAAGAAAACAATTGATAAGCTTGAAAATGAGTATCCAGATTTGCATGTAATGATTATGTCAGATCAGGGTGAATATATTGATATGATTGTTGAGAGTGTTCTTCAGTCAATGGCAATTGGTGCAGTTCTTGCGATTTTTATTCTTGCTATTTTCTTGAAGGATTTTAAACCAACAGTTGTTGTAGCAATAAGCATTCCTTTATCTGTTTTTGTTGCATTGATATGCATGTATTTTTCGCATATATCATTAAATATGCTATCTTTGTCAGGACTTGCACTTGGAATAGGTATGCTGGTTGATAACTCTATTGTAGTTATTGAAAATATTTACCGTTTGCGAGGAAAAGGCGTTGAGGCACCTAGAGCCGCTGTACAGGGAACAAAGCAGGTTGCTGGAGCTATTATTTCATCAACACTTACAACAGTATGTGTATTTTTGCCTATGATATACACTACCGGAATTGTAAATGAGTTGATGGCACCTATGTGTCTTACAATTGTGTATTGTTTGATGGCATCATTACTTATTGCGATGACAGTTGTTCCTGCTGCTTCATCAACAGTTCTTAGAAATGCAAAACCAAAGGAGCATAAGCTTTTTGAAAAAATACAGGATGCGTATGCAAATGCACTTAGTTTTTGCTTGAAGAAAAAAGCTATTCCTTTGATAAGTGCGATTGCACTATTGCTCGTTACGGGTTTTCTTGTGATTAGAATGGGTATTGTTATGATGCCAGATATGACTATGTCGACGATTCAGGCAACTATTACTTATCCAGATGAGTATGATAAAGAAAAGTGTTATGAGCTTACAGATAAAGCGATAGACAGAATTTTAAAGGTTGAAGGAGTTGCATCTGTTGGAACTATGGCAGGTGATGATTCGGCGTTATTTGTATCTGAAGCTTCAAATCAGGATGGCGCTTTTAGAAATATGCAGATGATGTTTAATCTTGATAATCCAGATGCTGGAGAAGATGAGATTAAGGCGATTATGAAGGCACTTGAAAAATCAGTGGCTGATTTGAAAATTGATTTTGAAATTGCTTCGGCATCCTCTGAAATGGATTCTATGCTGGGTGGTTCCGGACTTAGCATCAATGTATATGGTGATGATTTGGATACCTTGTTAAAATCTTCACATAAGGTTATGGATGTTGTAGGTCAGGTTGAAGGCTACGAAAATATAAAAAATGGTGAAGAAGATGCAGATAAGGTTATTCATCTTGTAATTGATAAAAACAAAGCGATGAATATGGGCTTATCTGTTGCACAGATTTATAGCGAGATAGCAGATAAGATTGACAATGAAGAAACTGCTGTATCAATTACTGTTGATGGTATTGATATGGACATAAAGGTTGTTGACAATATTGATGAGCTTACAAAAGAAAATCTTATGGATTTTGATTTCCAGGTTGATGAGTATGATTCAGATGATGATCAGATTTTAGCTACACATACACTTGGGGAGTTTGCAGAGATTGAAATTGATGACGGTGTAACTGCTATTGACAGAAAAAATCAGTCAAGATATATGACTGTTACAGCAGATGTAAAGGATGGCTATAATATTACACTTTTAACAAGAGAGCTTGAACCAAAGCTTGAAAAAATGAAGCTTCCTGACGGATATTCATATGAGCTTGGTGGCGAATATGATTCTGTACTTAATATGATTAAGCAAATGCTTCTTGTTGTAGCACTTGGATGCCTGTTTATTTATCTTGTTATGGTTGCTCAGTTCCAAAGCTTATTAAGTCCATTTATCGTATTATTTACAATTCCGCTTGCTTTTACTGGTGGTTTCTTAGCTTTGTTTTTAACAAAAGAAAATATTTCGGCAGTAAGTATGATGGGATTTATTGTACTTATGGGTACAGTTGTTAATAATGGTATTGTGTTTGTTGATTATGCAAATCAATTGAGAAAAGGCGGTATGCAGAGACATGACGCACTTGTTGCTACTGGAAAAACGCGTATGAGACCTATTATGATGACTGCACTTACGACAATTTTGGCTGAGTCTAATCTAATTATTGGTGATGATATGGGAGCACAGCTTTCAAAGGGCATGGCACTTGTTATTGCAGGTGGTTTGTTATATGCAACACTTATGACCTTGTTTATTATTCCAATAATGTATGACATCTTGTTTAAGAAGCAACCTCTTGATATTGATACAGGTAGTGAATCTCTTGATGATGTTTTGGATGATGCGCAGGAATTTATTA
Organism: Pseudobutyrivibrio sp.; assembly: GCA_045617805.1. Taxonomy (GTDB): domain Bacteria; phylum Bacillota; class Clostridia; order Lachnospirales; family Lachnospiraceae; genus Pseudobutyrivibrio. The sequence continues at coordinate 5,608 of JAZLJM010000029.1, read as the reverse complement.
ATGAGTTAAAAATGAAAGAAAATTAAATATTATAAAACGAAAGCTCTTGCAGAGGTGATTTATTGCTCTTTTTTGATTTGAATTAGTGGATAAATTGCTGCTGTGAGAGTTTTTTTGCCAAAAGAAACGAGTTCTTGCCAAAAACGTTATTATGTATTGAAATGATGAAAAACGTATGTTAATTTATAACACGGATGTGAACGAAAACGTTTGCGAAAAATTACTAGTTATAAATGTATTTATGAAAGGGTGCTAAATTATGAAGAAAAAAATGTTAGTAAAATTAGTTGCTTTTATTGCAATTTGTGCATGTACAATTGCAACAGCTCAGATTACAGGTTTTGCAGCTCCAACAGAGTCTACTTCACCATATCTTGGTTTGACAGCAGAGCAGTTTGGAGCTTATAAGATGCATGTGTTACGTAATATGTTTGATGCAAAGTTTTTTGCAGAACAGTATCCAGAAGTTGCTTCAGCGTGTGGAAATGATGCAAAGAAGATGTTTGATTATTTTGTTACAGAAGGTCTTGAAAATGGACTTCAGCCAAATGCGAATTTTGATGTAGCTGCATACGCTGTTGCTTATCCAGATGTAGCTAATGCAAATGGTGCAGATGTGTTCTCATATTATTTACATTTTTATAAGTTTGGTTCAAATGAAAAGAGAAATCTTACAACTAAGGCAGCTTGTGCTGAGGCAGGTATAAGTGTAAAAGCAATCGAGAGTCAGCAGAAGAATTTAGCAATTGGAGAAAAGATTGATGTAGTAGAAATAAAGAATTCTTCAGTTGAGAAAAAGGCACCAGTTGTATCAAATGCAAAGAAGAAGAGCTCTGGTTCAAATAATAAGACTTCTAATAGTAAGCCGTCTGATTATCCAGTGGTTACAACAACATATGTTCCAGTGGTTACAACAACATGTATTCCACCAGATCCAAATGATTATTCAGTGGTTACAACAACATATGTTCCACAAGAGACAACAGAAGAAGGTGAGGCAATAACAGCTGATATGACTCCACCACCATCAACTGTTCCACAATAATGAGCTTTTTAATAAAATTAGCTTAATACTTAAGAGGTATTTCAAAGAACCTAAAGACACTCTATTAAAATGCTATATACCATTATTACTGTTTTGTAAAAAAGGTATATATCGAAAGCTGAGTAGAGTGTCTTTTTATTTTCAATCAAATTCGATATGATTTAAGTATATGTTTTGTTTGTTGTAAAAATAATTTTTATAACAAATTATTATTAAAAATAGAGGAACAAATTAAATGGAAAATACTAGAAAAAATTGGTGTATAAAAATTATTATTGTAATAGCCTTGTCATTAGCAATTCGTTTGATTGGAATGAAGTTCGTAAGCCAGGATATGAAGGTGTTCTTACTTGACTGGTATGAAGAAATAAGTCATATGGGGCTTAAGGAAGCATTGACCACGCAAGTGGGAAATTACAATAAGCCATATCAGTTTATTATTTTTTTGTTGACACGCTTTCCAGGAAGTGTAGTTGTAAAATATAAAATTATTTCAATTATTTTTGATTATTGTATGGCGGTAGCGGTTTTCTTTCTGTTGAAGGAGTGCGTAACTGAGAAAACAGCTTTTATTGGTGCAACAATAGTTTTATTTTTGCCAACAGTATGGTTGAATTCAGCATTTTGGGGACAGTGTGACAGCATATATGTTTCCTTTATTATTTGGGCGCTCTATTTCTTTATAAAAAAGAAGGATGTTTACGGTTTCGCTTTCTTTGGAATTAGCTTAGCGTTTAAGCTTCAAGCAATATTCTTTTTACCATTTGTGGGATTATATTTGTTAAAAAGATTTAAGGAAAAGAAGATAGTTTTACTTTATCCACTCATTTCTTTACTTGCATATTTTGTAATGAGTTTGCCAAGTGTTATTGCACAAAAATCCTTTGCGGGATTAATTTCGGTATATGTAGAGCAGACAGATACATATCGTAATGTTTCATTAAATTTTTCAAGCTTTTGGAATTTGTTTAATTTTACTTATGATCAGATGAGCTTATGGGCAATTGTGCTGGCGTTTGTATTTGTAGGCGTAGCAGTGATTGTGCTATTGGTTAAAAAAATTGAATTAACAAACAGGGTGATGCTTTGGCTTGGATTTTTATTATCTTATTCGTGTGTGTTCTTTTTACCAGCAATGCATGATAGATATGGTTACTTGTATGAAATACTAGGCTTGGCGTTGGTTCTTACTCTTCAGAGAGGGTATGTGTTTTATTCGCTTTTAGAATATATTTCTTTGCGAACATATACGTATTATCTAGTGCAGCATTTTTACTATTATAAGATTTTGGTAATACTCAATATAATAATTTTTGTAGTTGCATGGATAGCTTTTATTTGTGATATGAAAATTGGAATTACACCAGTTTCATTATTTCAGAAAAAGGAAGCTGATGAGATTGAAAATAATAGGATAGGTGAAGAAAAATTTCAAGCAACAAGACGTGATATTTTTTCAATGCTGGCGTTGTCTTTGATATTTTTAATTGTTGCCGGAGTTGGTCTTGGAAGTAAAAAGGTTCCTGATACATGTGTGGAAATGACTGATGAAATAAATCAAGTAGAGGTCTTTTTCGATAAAGCAGAAAAAGTTCGATACGTGGATGTTTACATGAAAATGGCTACACCTATTAATGTGAAAATATACATTGAACAGGAGGGTGATTGGTATCAGATAGATGACACCACGGAGTTGAAAAGTGTTTTTGGTTGGAATCAGATTTATGTAGGAGATACGACAAATCACTTGTGTGTTGAATTTCCTGAAACGACAAATGAAATATGTGAAATAGTTTGTTTAAATGAAAAAGGAGAGGTTATTCCTGCAGTTGAAATTGGGGATGGCTACAATGATTTGTTTGATGAACAGGATTGCGTCGACGGTGTTCCTTGTTATTACGATGGTACGATGTTTGATGAGGTTTATCATGCCAGAACAGCGTATGAATTTGTTCATGGTTTGAAAATATACGAGATTTCGCATCCACCACTTGGAAAAATTCTAATTTCTCTTGGGGTAAGAGTTTTTGGAATGACACCTTTGGGGTATAGATGTATACCCCTTTTATTTGGAACGATTATGATTCCGATGATGTATTTATTTGCGCTTAGACTTTTTAGACGCTATGAGTATGCATTGCTTGCAGGGATTCTTATCCTGACTGGGTTTATGCATTTTACATTATCGCGAATAGCGACAATTGATATTATTGTTGCAGCATTTGTCATTGGGCTGTTCTATTGCATTTTTGCATTTTATCAAGAAAAAAAGGATAAATATCTGTGGTTAGGTGGATTGTTTGCTGCATTTGGTGTCGCAACAAAATGGACTGCTGTTTATGCATTGGCGGGGGCGGCGATTATTCTTTTTGTACATTTAGTTTGTTTGGTAAGAGAAAAAGAGGATACACAAAAAGCAAAAAAAATTTTTAAATTCATTTTAATTTGTATTATTAGTTTTATTGCAATTCCATCTGTTGTGTACGTATTATCATATATTCCATTTGCAAAGGTAAATCCAGAAAAGAATATTTTGCAGCATGCAATATCTAATTCAATTAGCATGTTCAATTATCATAAAAATGTAGATCAAAATCATCCGTATGCTTCAAAATGGTACTTATGGTTGATTGATTGGGTTCCATTGTTAGATAGTAGAACACAATATGCAGATAGACTTAGTTGTATTGCTACATTTCTGAATCCGTTTATTTGCTTTACAGGTTTGATATCTGTTGTGCATAATTTGTTTCTAGCAATAAAAAGGAAAAATCAGCAGTCGATTGTTATTCTTGTAATGTATTTTTCAATGCTGCTACCATGGTTATTTATTACACGAACAGTATTTATTTATCAGTATTTTATTCCTGCAGTATTGCTTATCCTGCTTATTTGTCAAAGTATACATGAGATGAATTACTTGCATGAAAAAAAGATACTAATATGCTGTGGCTGTATTTCGGTTGTATTATTTGTTTGCTTTTTCCCGATTATTTCTGGACATGAGGTGTCACTTGATTATGTAAAGAATTATTTATATTTATTGCCGCGATGGAGATATTAGAAATATGTATTTAGTAATTGATAAAATGCACTAAAAAGAATAATAAATATACAAAATCTTTGTTTAGCATAATGGATAGATGTTGCGTTAAAATATTCGGTGTGACTTTGACGTTTTTTACTTGAAAAGGATTGGAGAAGCATTTTGAAAAGGAAGTTTTTTAAAGTAATATCTTTTGTTATAGCTATAATTCTTATTCCATTTATGAGTATTACTCTTTGTGCTGAGGAGGCTCAGCCAGAGAGTAATATGGTGGATGGACAAATTCAAATTGAAAGTAATTCTACTTCATCACAAGATTATCAAGATAATAGTCAAAATAATAATGAAAATAATAATGAAAATGATGGTGTAGCTAATGGCTTTGATTTTTCTGGAAATGATATCCTGGAAACAATTCAAAAATATTTTAAATTCGAGGTAGATGAGGAAAAGACTCCGTACGGAATTTTGGTTTATCGAGGAAAAAATGCTGGATATGAATTTTCTCTTTATTATTCAGAAGAAGAAAAAAAGATAGACACTGTTTTGGTTGGTGAAGTTGATGATGAAAATAGTGTTGATGATAAGCTTGCTACAGTTAATTTATCAGATATAAAAACACATCTTAATGCTCTTGAAATTCAAAATGTTTATTTTGCACCAAATGTAAAAAATATTAAGGAAAATTTCTTCAATTCAATTCCGTTTTTTGCTGTGAAAAATATTGAATTTTTGACAGATGAAAAAGGAAATTCAGCAATAAAGAAAATTGGAAATTATGCATTTTCAGGTATTTTCGCAAATGATGCAAGTCTTACAATAGATTTGCCTGTTGGTCTTGAAAAAATAGGTAAGAAAGCATTTTATGCGGATAAAGATAAGACTAATATCACGGTTAGAGTACCATATACGGTTACAAATATCGCAGAGGATGCCTTTGAGGGCGTTACAAATGTGATTATGGTGGACAGACCGGTAGAGATTCCTGAGAAACAGGATGATGATTCTGAGAAAAATAAGAAACCTTCGCCAGGAAATTCTGGAAGCTCTGAAGCTACTTCTTCGACAAAGAATACTGGACGTAGCAGTGGTGAAGTGACTAAAACTGATGTTGCGTTAAAGAATCCAGGTGATGAGGCTTCTTTGGATAAAGAGGCTGTTATTGCTTCTGTAAATAGTAATAATAGTGAGACGCAAGCTGATACTGCTGATGAAACGTCTTTAGGAAAGAGTAGTACGCAGGGGGATGATAAGGAAGTTCCTGTTAGTGCGGCAGATACGACTTTGCTTGATACTAAGTTTAAAGAGGCAAAAGAAGGTCAGACAATTACAATTGATATGTCAACGACCACTAGCTTAAAAGCTGAGTCTTTGGCGGAGTTTGTCAAGTTAAGTGTGTAAATTATTTTTATTTTTTATGGAGGCCGGTAAAACGACCTCCATATTTACATTAGTCAAATGGCAATTCTTCGCCTTCTCTATAAGCCTCATACTTCCATAGAAGGTCTTGCTCTTTG
>JAZLJM010000028.1:0-13795 GCA_045617805.1 Pseudobutyrivibrio sp. | reverse complement strand
AAGACTTTAGACACCTTAATTTTATCATATGTTGGGTCTCTTTTTTTATTCACTTAATAAGTGAAAAGCAATATTCAGTTAAAATATAGCAACTATGTGGCTTTCAGCCACTTTCACGGCTTCGCCGTGAATAATTCAGGTTTAGTATAGGCTTATTATTTCATATTTACAACAAGAATTTTTGTTTTTTTTCTAAAATTTTTATGTATTAATATATTTTATTTATCATTTCCTATATAATAAAGGTGTAATATTATATCAACATTTTGGAGAGTAATTATGGCAGAATTGGAAATAAGTAAACTTAAACCTGGTATGAAGGTACTTAAACCTATCGTAACCAAAAGAGGACAAACTATTGCAAAAGCAGATACAGAGCTTACAAGTCAACTGATTGCAAAGCTTTCGTTCTACAAAATTGAAACTGTTGATGTAGACATTCCAATTGAAGAACCAAAGCCTGAACCTATTATAGAAGAGCCAAAACCTGAGACAGTTGCTCCTGCAAAAAAACAAAGCGAGCAAATTTCATACTCTCAGCGTTTAAAAGCATCACCAAAATTCCAACAATTCCAGACAGAATATGCAATTGCTATTAATAATCTTGCTGAGAATCTCGATGCTGTTATTGCTGGTGCGGGTGCTGATTGTGCCGAAATTCTACTTGAAAATACCATAGATCTTTTTAAATCAAAAACATCACTTGAACTTTTAGATATGCTTAGAAATATGCAGCAAAGTGTTAGTGATCCAATATATGCTCATTCAATCAACGTTGCATTAATTGCAAGAGCAATTGGAAAATGGTCAAAAATGAGCAGAGAAGACTTAGATACTCTTACACTTTGTGGATTACTTCACGATATCGGAAAAACTCAAATTCCAACTGAAGTACTTAACAAACCAGGAAAGTATACACCAGAAGAATTAGATTTAGTGAAGTCACATCCGATTCTTGGAAGCAAATTTATCAAAGGAAAAGATTTTGATCCTCGAATTTTATATGCTACTCTCCAGCATCACGAACGTTCTGATGGTTCTGGTTATCCTAGAAACCTTACAGATGATGAGATTGATGATTTTGCAAGCATCATCGCCATCTCTGATGTATATGATGGAATGACATCTGTCAGATCATACCGTGAACCACTTTGCTCATTCCAGGTAATTGCATGCTTTGAAGCAGAAGGCTTCAACAAATACAACACGCAGTTCCTTCTCACATTCCTTGAGCACATTGCAAACACCTATAACAATAGCCGTGTAATGCTCAACAATGCAAAAACAGGACGTGTTGTATATATCAACAAAAACAATCTTTCTCGCCCAGTCATCGAATTGGATTCTGGCGATATCATGGATTTATCACATCCAGACTATAAAGAATTAAGCATTCAAAAAATTATCTAAAAAATGCCCGCAAAAGAATTTCTTTTGCGGGCTCTTTTTATGAAACACTAAGTTTAAATTTTTGTAAATCTCGTTCATTATTAACGGTCTCGAAATCTGCACCAAGCTGCTGAAGCTTGCCTTGGATATCTTCATAACCACGCTGAACAAATTTGATATCATCGATAACTGTAAATCCATCAGCAGCAAGACCTGCAATAATGAGAGCTGCACCAGCTCTTAAATCAGGCGCTGCAACATGTGCACCGGTCAAGCCTTCAACACCATTGATAATGGCAACTGTGCTTTCTACTTTGATGTTGGCACCCATGCGGTTAAGCTCATCAGCATATTTAAAACGATTCTCGAAAATACTCTCTGTAACAGTCGATGTACCTGATGCTATACAAAGTACTGCTGCTATCTCTGGCTGCATATCTGTAGGAAAACCCGGATATGGCAATGTAGTAACGTGTGTACTTGTAAGCTTACGGTTTGCACCAATAACACGAACAGCATCATCATATTCTTCAATAAGGCAGCCTGCTTCGATAAGCTTTGCAGAAGTAGCCTCTAAATGCTTAGGAATGACATTTTTAACAAGCACATTACCGTGAGTAGCTGCTGCTGCGCACATATATGTTCCCGCCTCGATTTGGTCAGGAATCACGGCGTAGGTTGTACCATGTAGCTTCTCAACGCCCTGAACACGAATAACATCTGTACCTGCACCTCTGATATTAGCACCCATACTATTCAAAAAGTTTGCCATATCAACAACGTGTGGTTCCTTTGCTGCATTCTCAATAGTAGTCTTACCATCAGCTAAACAAGCAGCTAATAGAATATTGATAGTGGCACCAACCGATACCTTATCAAGATAAATATGGCTACCATATAGATGTGTAGCCTTAGCAGACCACAAACCATAACTAACATCAACATCAGCGCCAAGAGCACGCAATCCCTTTACGTGTAAATCGATTGGACGAGGTCCAATCATACAACCACCTGGAAGTGCAACCTCAGCCTCTTTATACTTTCCTAAGAGTGCTCCCATAAGGTAATATGAAGCACGGATTTTTTTAATATATTCATAATCTACAGATAAACGATTGATTGTAGAACCATTTATCTCAACTGTATGAGCATCAATTCGATTAACCTTCGCACCGATATCCTCAAGTGCTCCAATCAATACATTAATATCTTTTACGTCTGGTAAATTTTCAATTGTAACAGTCTCATCTGTCATAATGGCACCGGCAATAATACCAAGTGCAGCATTTTTCGCTCCACTAATCTCTACCTCGCCGTGTAAAGGTTTTCCACCTTTAATTACATACTGTTCCATTTCTTCCCTCTAACTCGTAACAAATAAATTGTTAAATGCTAATAAACCAATCTAGCTGTCTTGAAATTGGTCCTGATATAATTTAGCATAAAAGCCACCTTTCTGCAACAAAAACGAATGGTTGCCTTGCTCAACAATTTTTCCGTCCTTGATAAACAAAATCACATCTGCATTCTTTATTGTAGACAGTCTATGTGCAACTACAAACGTCGTTCTGCCTGACATCATTTTATTAAATGATGATTGAATTTTCTGCTCAGTTCTTGTATCTATGCTACTTGTAGCCTCATCAAGTATTAGCATAGGTGGTATTTTCATCATAACTCTAGCTATACATAACAACTGTTTTTGACCAACTGAAAGTGCGGTATTACCTGCAGATAAAACCGAAGAATAACCCTTTTTCATTTTAGAAACAAAACTATGAACATGTGCCTCTTTAGAAACCTCAATCATTTTTTCATCAGAAATTGTTTCATCAGAAAATTTCAAATTATTTCTGATACTATCCTCTTTTAACCAGGTATCCTGTAGCACCATACCAAAGCTTGCTCGCAGCTTAGAAAGCGGAATATCTTTAATATTTACTCCATCAATAAGTATTTCACCCTCATCAACATCATAAAATCGCATAAGCAGATTGATTATAGTACTTTTACCAGCTCCGGTTGGACCTACAATAGCGATTTTCTGACCAGGTTTAACCAATAGATTAAAATCTGTAATTAATGGTTTTTCTTTATTATATGAAAAAGCTACATTTTTAAACTCAATAGAGCCCTTGAATTCAGAAATATTTGTTTTGCCATCATCAATTTCTGAAGGTGAATCAATTATTTCAAATACTCGTTTTGCACAGGCAAGCGCATTTTGAAATTCTGTTATTACACCTGTAATTTCATTAAAAGGCTTTGCATATGTGCTAGCATAAGATAAAAAGCTAACAAATGCACCGACAGTAATATTCGATTGAATGACCAAAATTGCACCAAAAGCGCAAACAGCGCCGTAGATAATATTGTTAATCGCTCTTGTCGATGGATTTACTGTCGATGAAAAAAAGATTGCCTTTAAACCAGACTTTGATAATTCAACATTGGACTTTTCAAAATCATCTAATATCTGATTTTCATAATCAAAATTTTTAACTACCTCATGATTGTTTATAGTTTCCTCAATCAATGAAGTCTGACTACCACGAATCTCCGCCTGTCTTCTGAAATGCTTATAGGTTTTTTCAGAAATCAGCTTTGCCAAGAGCAACGAAAGTGGTGTTGCAACGATGACAATAATCGAAATCTTTACTGATATGGTAAGCATAAAGTATATTGTACCAAGTATTGTAAGCACGCCTGTAAACAATTGTGTGAATCCCATCAATACTCCGTCAGTAAAGCTGTCAATATCGTTTACTATTCTGCTAACATAATCACCTTTCATATGGTTATCAATAGCAGAAAGCGGCATTCTTGCCAGATTTTCAAAAGCTTTATTTCTAATATCAAGTGCCAGATTATAAGTGATTTTGTTGTTTAATAGATTCATCACCCACTGCGATACGAAAACAATCATTATGAACAAAATCATTTGTATCGAAATTCTGAAAATTCCATCAAAATCTACATTTCCTGCTGCAACGATACAATCAACAAGCTTTCCTATACTTATTGGAATATAAATTGTAAATATCACTGAAACCATAGCTAGAATCAATGATAATACTACCGATAATCTCTGTGGCTTTAATTCAACGAGAATTCTTTTCATAGTTTGAAGCTGTGTCTCTTTCATTACTCAGCCTCCTTATCCGGATACTGGGCATAGTATATTTCGCGATAAATCTCACAAGAAGCAATAAGCTTATCGTGATTGCCCTCATCCACAAGTTTTCCATCCTCAAGCACAAAAATTGTTTTTGCATCCTTTACTGAAGACGCTCTCTGAGAAATCATAATTATGGTTGGATGATATGATAATTCATATAACGCATTCTTTATCTTTTTTTCTGTGGTCAAATCAAGTGCAGATGCCGAATCATCAAGTAAAAGTATCCTAGGTCTTCTAAGTATCGCTCTTGCAATCGAAAGACGCTGACGCTGTCCTCCTGAAAAATTCAATCCTCGCTGAGAAACCTTTGCATCAAGCTCCCCTGGCTTTTCCATAACAAAATCATAGGCCTGAGCCAGCTTAAGTGCCTCAATCAGTTCATCGTCTGAATAGCTTTTCCCCATCGATAAATTCGAGCGTATTGTTCCTGCAAACAAACTCACCTTTTGAGAAACTATTCCGAATATCTCACTTAAGGCTTTATCAGAATAATCACTGACTTGTCTTTCTCCAATAAAAATCTCACCCTTTTGTGGCTCAAAGGAATGATTAATCAAACGCAATATCGCGGTTTTTCCTGAACCCGTTCCACCTAGAATTCCCACAAAGTCTCCCTCTTTAATTGTAAAGGATACATCTGAAACATCCATTTCTTCAGAATCATTGTATGAAAATGAGACATTCTTAAAGATAATGTCTGCATTATGAATTTCGTCATCACACATTACCTGCTTTCTCTCATCAGAATCAAGCTCCATGATTTCCTGTACACGCTCTGCTGATGGAAAAGCCTTCATAAGTAAAACTATAAGATTTGCAAGTTTGATAAGCTCCACCAAAATCTGCGACATATAATTTACTAAAGCCGCAACGCTACCCTGCAAAATCACATTGCCATCAACCTGCTTTGCAGAAACATACACTAAAAGAATTATTCCAAAATTAATTCCCACATAAGTAATTGGATTCAAAAGTCCAGCAATTCTTCCGACCTTTAACTGACTTTCTTTAAGCTTAGCAGTTTTATTTTCAAAGCCTTCTACTTCTTTTTCAGTTCTGTCAAAAGCTCGAATCACACGTACTCCAGAGATATTTTCACTCGTAGCAAGAAATACATTTTCAAGATTCTTCTGAACCACTCTGTAGCCAGGCAAAGTATATCGCATAATAAGAAATACAATAAATCCCAAAACTGCAATGACAAGTACAAAGACCAGTGCCGACTTCACATCAATAGTAAAAGCCATTATCATCGCACCAAATACAATAAATGGAGAGCGCAAAAATAAACGAAGAAACATATTAATACCATTTTGAATCTGATTGATATCATTTGTAATTCGAGTAATCAGAACTTCTTCGCCAATCTCTTCTCGTTTTTTTGCAGAAAAAGATAAAATCTTTTTAAATAATTCTCCACGAATAGCTGCGGCGGTATAGACTGCAGCTTTTGCACTAAAATATTGTGCTGTTATGGCAATAAACAATCCAACAATTGCAAGCAAAAATAAAACCCCACTCATCTTAATGACATAGGCGACATCTAAGCTGCCTATTCCCTTATCAATAATTGACGCTACGACCAAGGGAACAAGCAACTCAAAGATTGCCTCTAGCATTTTAAAAAGTGGGGCTAAAATAGCTTGAACTTTATACTGTTTTAAACATTTTAAAACAAATTTCATTATTTATTCTCTGCTTCTGTTTCTGGAGCCTTGAAAAGGACATCAAATTCAACCTTGTCCCAAAGCTTCTCATCAACTTCAAATTTTACCTTTTCTTTCCATTCAGAAATTGTATTGGTATATGCTTCATTTTCTGCTGCACTCTTAAGTGAATCGCGCTCCTGCTCTGATGCTTCCATATCGTGATCTGAATCAAGACGAAGTACATAAATACCGTCTGCATCAACCTTAATTGGCTTTGAAATCTGGCCCTCCTTAAGCTTTGAAGCAGCTTTAATAACTGACATATCAAAGGTACTGTCAATTGTTTCTGTCTTGTTGTAGGAATATGTCTGAACCTCGACATCAGCAGCCTGACATGCAGCTTCAAAATCATCTGCCTTTGAAATTGTCTTTGCCTTCTTTGTAAGCTTGGCAATTTCTTTTTTTGTTAAAGGCTCTGGTGCTGCTTGAGCGTCATCTGCTGCGGCAGAATTCTGTGTATCGAATTTAACATATGAAAAGGTTCTTTTCCAACATTCATCATCAGAAATTTCAATCTTTGCAGCTTCTTTAACTGCTGCCTGAACCTTATTTGTAATTGTCTTATCCTCAAGATATTTCTCAACTGTCTTTTCATCGGCAGTCATGATATCAAGAGTCTTCTTGTCATTTGCTTTAATAAATTTCTTTGCAGCTTTTTCAATAGCTTCCTGCTCTTTTTGAGAAAGCTTTACATCATAGTCTGCTGCATGCTTGGTACAAAGATACATCTCTTCGATGTCATCAATAACAGCTTCCTTTGTCTCATCCTGCATTGTCTTGCCTGAGCCAGACATATCAGAAGACCACATCTGCTCACCATAATATGAAAGAAGATACATATCATAATCAGACTGCTGGTACTTCGCTGCAAAATTTGCATAACCAAGCTTGATTGAGTCCTTATCATCTATTTTGATAACGTCTGCATTAGGATTGAGTTTGCCACAGCCTGTGACAGAAAGTGATACCCCCAACATAATAGCGACGATTGTTGCTCCAAATTTTCTCGATTTCATTATTGTCCTCCTACTGATAATTTCAGCTTTTTCATTATACTTCACGCTATTTTATTTATCAACTTTTAACGAACGCAAATCACTGATAAAATCCTGCAAATAATCAAATATTTCGTTTGGTCGAATACGCGTATTTGCCTTTGTATGAAATAAAAATGCTGGATTTTTAGGATCTGCTGCAAATGTAATATGCGGATTATTTCTTTCAAGCAAGGCAGGAATCTGCGCACCATCAAGCTTTGCATGCTCATACATAGAAATTTTAATAGTATCGCCCTTTTGCTCAATGGCAGAAACATAGGCATCGTGCGCTTTAACTCTGAGCATAGCAACCCATAAAAGATTCTGAACGCACTTCTTCGGCTCACCAAATCTATCTACAAGCTCATCAAGCATATCATCTCTTGCCTCTTCACTATCAATAACCGCAATACGCTTATAAATATCAATACGCTGTTCCTCATTACTAACATAATTGTCAGGCAGATATGCATCGATATTGATATCTACTGTTGTAGTAAAATCGTCTTCTGTAGCCTCTCCCTTTTCGATTTTTACAGCTTCATTTAACATCTTGCAATACAAATCATAACCTACTGCAAGCATATTTCCATGCTGCTCAACACCCAAAAGATTTCCAGCACCTCGAATTTCCAAATCACGCATTGCGATTTTGAAGCCAGAGCCCAAATCAGTAAATTCTTTTATGGCAGCAAGACGCTTTTCAGCAACCTCCTTTAGCAGCTTATCGCGTCTATACATCAAAAAAGCGTACGCTGTTCTGTTACTTCTTCCAACACGGCCTCTTAGCTGATAAAGCTGTGATAGTCCCATATTGTCAGAATCATGAATAAGGATAGTATTTACATTTGAGATATCAAGACCAATCTCAATAATAGTCGTTGCCACAAGAACATCGATATCCTTGTTAATAAACTGCATCATGACATCCTCAACCTTATTCTCGGTCATCTGCCCATGGATATAGCCCACATTGGCTTCTGGCACAAGCTTTTCGATAAGAGCAGCCATATCCTGAATACCCTTGACGCGATTAAAAACATAATATACCTGTCCGCCTCGCGACATCTCTCGCACAATTGCCTCACGTATCATTTCCTCATTGTACTCAAAAACAAAGGTCTGAATTGGCATTCGCTCAAGAGGTGCTTCATCTAAAACACTCATATCACGGATACCTACTAATGACATATGTAGGGTTCTTGGAATCGGAGTAGCTGAAAGTGAAATTACATCTACATCCTTCTTCATCTGCTTTATTTTTTCTTTATGATTTACACCAAATCGTTGTTCCTCATCAATAATCAACAAGCCAAGATTTTTATACTCAACATCATTTGATAATAAACGATGAGTTCCTATTACGATGTCGACAAGTCCATTTTTCAAATCCTGAATAGTTTTCTTTTGCTCGGCAGGTGTCCTAAAACGGCAAAGCAATCCTACTTTTACAGCAAAGCCATCCATTCGTTGAACAAAATTGTTGTAATGCTGCTGTGCCAAAATCGTAGTTGGTGCAAGGTAAGCTACCTGTTTACCCTCATTTACCGCCTTAAACGCAGCTCGCATAGCAACCTCAGTTTTTCCAAAGCCTACATCGCCACAGATTAATCTATCCATGATTTTCGTACTTTGCATATCCTGCTTCACAGCATCAATAGCAGCAAGCTGACAATCGGTTTCAGTAAATGGAAAACTCTCCTCAAATTCCTTTTGCCAAACCGTATCCTCGCCATATACATAACCATTTGTATTCTGTCGCAATGCGTAAAGCTCAACAAGCTCCTTGGCAACAACTCCTACGGCAGACTTTACCTTTTGCTTTGTCTTAGTCCACTCTAAGGTTCCAGCACCTAAGGAATTGAGCTTAGGCTTCTTGCCATCAGGGCCTGAATATTTTTGAATACAATCAAGCTGAGATGTAAGTACGTAAAGATTACTTCCCTTGGCATACTCGATTTTAATATAATCACGAATTATATGGTCAAGCTCCATCTGCTGTGTACCCTTATAGATACCAAGACCATAGTTTTCATGCACAACATAATCACCTACATGAAGATCAGAAAAGGTTGAAATACTTTCTCCCTCGTACTTCTTCACACGACGCTTTTTCTTTTTATGGTGTCCAAAAATATCACCATCTGACAAAAGTACAAATGAAGAATCCGGGTATTCACTACCCCTTTTGATATTACCCTGACAAATCATAGTTTCGCCTGGATAAATCTGTCTATCCAAATCATCTGTATAAAACGCATTTAAACCTTCATCCATCAAGTCATCAGCAAGTCGCTGACCCTTTGTCGAAGAATTTGTAACCAACAGTACCTTGTACTTTCTACGCTTGTAAGAAACAAGCTCCTTTGTCAAAAGCTCAAAGCTTCCATTATAAGCATTAACACCCTTCATTGTGATGTGAAAATGCTCCTTCGCCTTTAACATATCATTTTTTGCATCAAGAACTGACATAAGTGTCGTTGGTCGTCTCTGAAGCTTTGCTATGATTTCAGATATGCCAAACAACATTTCTAATTGCTTTGTGAGCATATATCCTTGCTCAACACGCATTGTCATTGCATCGGAAAATTCCTTTTCCGTTTCTTTTCCCTTGAGAATTACCTTCTGAATTTCATCTACAAAGACATAGGTATCCTTTGGCATAAAATCAATAAAGGAACAAAGCTTCTCGCAAAAATATGGTAAGTGGGTTTCCAAGGCCTGCGATAATCCCCAATTTCGGGTTTCTTCCACCAGCTTATCCACATTTGATTTGAGTCGATAAGCCTGCTCTGTTAACATCTCTTTTCGATATTTTTCGTATCGGACGCTACATTCTTTTTCCATTTTTGCCAAACCTTCTTCGATTTCATCCTTTGACAAAATCAATTCAACAGCTGGAAAAATAATTACTGACTCAATATTTTCAATCGATTTTTGGTTTGAAGCATCGTAGGTTCTGATAGAATCAATTTCATCACCCCAAAATTCAATTCTAACAGGAAGCTCAGATGTAAGTGGAAATACATCTACAATTCCACCTCTTACTGCAAACTCACCTGGATGCTCGCAGGTACCGACACATTCATAGCCCATTGCAACAATTTTTTTCTTTAGCTTTTCTAGAACTACTTCCTCACCAACTGCTACATTTATTATTCCTTCTTCAAAATAGCTCACATCTGGAAGCTTATTCATAAGTGCATCAATAGTAGTTACTACTGTCGTTGCACTATTTGAAATAACAGCCTCTATAGCAACCATACGCTCTCTGGTAATAGCGTTTCCCCTAATGTCCGATTGGTAAAAAAGCAAATCCTTGGCAGAAAAATAAACCGTCTCTGGCTCATAGAACTTGTATTCCTCAAAAATCTCGCGAGCCTTTAATTCATCTGCTGCAATTATTATTTTATTTTTTACATCATGTCCAATACCAAAAATAAGGTGTGCTTTGTCTGCACACCCTGTAATATCATAAACATTTGCCTTGCTGCTTAAAGCCTCTCGTAGAGACTCTATATCAACAAGATTTTTAAAAGGCTCAATAAATGATGTTTTCATTTCCGATTCCTCTAGCGCTCCATCTCTTCAATTATGCAGGTATGATGCTTATTCTCTACATCATAATTAATTCCAACTAACAATACCTTGTCTGAATACCCTTCCAATGCTCCATGATATCGCTTTTCTTTTATCTGCTTTATCGCAGTATCTGCATCCTTGTTGTACTTTAGCTCTACGACCAGCGCTGGGCGTGAGCCTGCGTTTGCCCTTGGAATAAATACAAAATCAGCAAAGCCCTTGCCTGCAGGAAATTCTCTAATCATGTTGTAGTAGGCTGGCGCTGTAAAGTATGCCATTGTAAGCACACAGCTAAGTGAATTCTCATCATTGTATTTAAGAACAGATGTATAAGTGTCATGAGCAAGCTCGATTAATTCAGCCACACGAGTAGCATTTCCATCAATTGTTTCATCCAGCAATTCATCACAAATTGAAATTGCCTTTCCTATCTCTTTCCACGCCCCTGTCTGCAAAGCAGCATCAAAAGCTGTTTTAACTTCATAATTAGGAATAAAAGCAGACTTTCTGTCAGCATCAAAGCCTAAGTACCCTAAATGAATCAACGCAGTAATTGCTTCATCCTTTGAACCAATTGTACCAAAATCATTTTGGAAGGTATTTGTATTTACTCGAACCTTGCCACCAGCAAGCATGGTCATAATGTCATCCTTTAAACCTTCATAATTCATAGTGATGAAGGTATTTATTGATGCGAAGGACGATGTGTTTTTCCAGTAGGAATCAAGATCCCTATCCATCATCGCCTGTACAACAGAATTAGGATTATACATATGCATTCCATCTATTAAATATCCATTGTACCAAGCCTTTGTCGCTTCAAAATCCATCTCATTTTTCTCACAAAGCGATTTCACTTCATCCTCGGTAAAACCGTAGTACTCTGTTATCGGCTTTGACTTAAGCATTGTATATTCTCTAAAATTATTGAGTGCCGATTCATCCTTTATCTTCTTAATCGGCAAAATACCTGTGATATAGGCAAGTGCTAAAAATGACTTCGACTCTTCAGATTTAAAAAGAGAATGCAAAAATTGAAGATATCCATGCACCAGGTCACTGTTTTCGCTGTTTCGAATTACACAATCCCACTCATCAATGATGATTACAAAAGGAATATTAGTCTTCAAATAAACATCATTTATGAGCTGGTATAAATCCTTAGTGTAATCAAGCGTGTCTTCAAAATCTTTTTTTAAATCTTCACACACCATTTTTTTGATGAACTCCACCAAATCTTCTTTATGAAAATCCCACGCAGAAGAAATATCCAAATGAATCACATTATACTGATTCATATATGTGCGATAATCTGCACTTTCAGCAATCTTTGTATTATCAAAAAGATTCGAAGAATCACAGCCACGACTATAATAAGCATCGATCATCCCTGCAGCGTGCGACTTTCCAAAACGTCTGGCATGACTAAGAGCGATGTATCGACTATTTGTCCCCAACACTTCATTCAGATAATTCAATAATCCCGTTTTATCTATGTATATCTTACTAATCTTATCACTTGTAAAGCTTCCATTGTTTGGATTAAAATATGTTCCCATATAGTATTTACCTCTTCAAAAAAGAAAAAACTTCTAACTAAAATCATTATATTTTTGAATGAAATTTATGTCAAATACGCCAATATTGTTAAAAGTTTTTAACCAATTCAAAGTAAGCGCTAAATAATCATGTCAAATTTTTCCTGTTTTGAATATTTACTTCGCATGATAGTAACCCTCCATAGGCAGTAAAGTAATCCATTTACGAATAGTATCCGTAGTGAAATATTCCATATTTATATAGTTACTATCATTATTACAATTAATGAGATAGAATCCCATACGGGTTAATATTTAGCGCTTACGATAAAAAGAGCATTGACCTCCCTTTTTCGTGTATAATGTCTATCGCCAAACAAACCTTATACGAAAGGACCCAATGCTCATGGACATTATACTTTATATACCATAGTTTTCACTTACCCACAATTATCTACCATTGCTAGCATTGTCTGTATTGATGAGAACTATGCGAATTCATTGTTAGCTGTCTATGGTTATGATAAATCATATCAAGTGAAAACTTAGTTATTGATAAATATTAGAAAACGGCACAGATACTAAGCTTTTCAAAGTATCTGCACCGTTCATACTGGTAAAATTAGGAAAACAAATTATCTCTTACTCAATTTTACCAACCAATTGTGTTATTAGTTCAATATGCTCTTTTATTTTTACCTTTTGTAAATTTTCAACTTTCTCACTGCCACCTAAACCAAGTAGAGGTACATAGCCGAAGCATTCATCATATGCAAGCTCTCCGCCTCTATTTATAATGCTCATATACTGTGAATTATCTAAAACATCTTTCACATACTCGATATCATTTAAATCGTCCAAGAAATACACAAATCCATCTTCAATTATATCAAATGTTCCTTTTCGAAATTTTACAATACCCAAGTATCTATTTTTTTCCCAAGTTATAATATCTCCAAGTCCAGTAACCATAACTGGTATCGAATCTTTCCCTCTAAAATATGAGAATTCTAGTAATTCTTGATAATCATCTGGATTTATAATTTTTAGATAATTTTTAAAAAAACTTCCAAAACCATATTCTTTCCAAATATTAAGTAATAATTCTGGTATTTTATCCTTATAAAAGTCAATTACAAATTGATTCACCTTAGTATAGTAATTAAAATCATTTAATATATTATAACTCATTATCATTCTCCTCCATAAATCAGTTGTTGTTAGCATCTAATTAGCACAAAACAAAATGAGATATTCCCGTGAAATATTATATAATCAATACAAGAGGAGGAACTCATTTATGTCACGTAAACGTCCACAACACACTAAGCAGTTCAAGTTGGATGCTATCAACTATCG
>JAZLJM010000027.1:0-38455 GCA_045617805.1 Pseudobutyrivibrio sp. | reverse complement strand
GCATAGAATGGAACTGAGCGAACAGCTAGACGATATGATTGATTTAGTTTATAACCAAGCCATTGATGATTTTATGGACTCATTAAAAAATGAGTGGGCT
This sequence comes from Pseudobutyrivibrio sp., assembly GCA_045617805.1. Taxonomy (GTDB): domain Bacteria; phylum Bacillota; class Clostridia; order Lachnospirales; family Lachnospiraceae; genus Pseudobutyrivibrio. The sequence continues at coordinate 38,355 of JAZLJM010000027.1, read as the reverse complement.
ATAGACTCTATATTATGTGCAACAGATAAGTATAAGCTGATGGCAATATTTAAAAGAATTGAGGGACAACTAAAAAACGAAAATGAATAATTTAGAACATGATGCAAAATTTGAATCACAATATTATTATGAGTCAAGAATATGTGACTGGTATTCTGACGATGAAGACAGGAAAAAATACGCAACGATTTTTGCTAACAAGTTACTTGAAATTGTAAACGGAAAAAGCAATCATGAATAATAAACAGCGAGATTATTATAAAAAAAGAACAACAGATGCCGTTTTGAATGATGCATTATCAAACAGAGGTAAATTAAAACAGGAATCGATTGATTCATTTAACAGAAAACCATATTACATGCAAAATGCAACAAGAAACGCACATGCCAACGCATCATTCACAGAATGACGTATAGCGAATTATTTCTAAATTGTTGATAAAATATTCATTGGCATAAAAAACATCGCTAAAATCGATTTAGTGGTGTTTGGCGATACATACACATAAACATTTAAGGAACTTTCAATAGTTCCTTTTTTGTTACAAAGTGATAGACGATGTTATGAAGGAAATATTCGCTGTATCCAATGATTTTGATGAAAAATTTATACTAAAAGAATAGTGTTATGTATACAAACCATTGCAGACCTTGAAATAGCCTCTTAGAATATAAAAAAGGAGGTAATATCGATGTTTGAACAAGTTTTATATTTAGTATCAAGATTACACATGGGAGAAAATGTTATCGGTCAGTTGATGGGGATTCGAGCACAGTTAATGGCACAGATTGATGCGAATTCATATGTAATCATAAATTTTATTGATTCAGTTATAAACAGTTTTAAATAACGCAAGGATTGACACCAAGACGAATAAACAACATAAGCATGAACATTTATGCATAACATATATAAAAATTGAATAGTGACGATTTAGTGAACGTATAACAGCATCTATCGATTGACGGTAGGTGCTGTTTTTACGTTTTCATGTAATAAATGACAAATCATAGTCCAAATAAGTTGATGTAAGAGCGACTTATCGTAACTTAGGTTGACAATAGCCGATGAAAGTCAATAAAACATGTATACAAAATATTTTTCAAACGTTGGTATGATGTAAATAGCAAATACAAGGGGGTTGTGTACATGAACAACGAATTGAAAATTGAATATTTGGATATTTCTTTGCTGAAACCGTATGAACAAAATGCACGTAAGCATCAAGAAAAGGATTTAGCAACAATCAAGGCATCTATATCAAATTTTGGTATGTCAGACCCAATCGGTATATGGTCAGACAAAAATATCATTGTTGAAGGCCATGGCAGATATATGGCATGTAAAGATTTGGGAATAAACAATGTTCCTGTAATCAGATTAGACCATTTATCAGATACTCAGAGAAAAGCATATGCGCTTGCTCACAACAAAACAGCAGAAATGTCAGAATGGGATTTAGATATATTGGATTTTGAATTAAACGCATTAGATTTTGACATTGACATGGAACAATTTGGTTTTGATTTATCAGATGAAATCGAAAAGGAAAGAAAACCAGTAGAAGTAAAAGACGAATATGTAATAACCATTGAATGTGAATCAGAACAGGATATGGAAGAAAAATATAATCAGATATTGGGGTTAGGTATAGAATGCAGACTTTCAACATTGTAAAAAAAAGCGATATAGAAGAAACATTCCGTGTAGCACGTATAATGGGCGATTTTGACTTGAAAACAGAACATTCAGATGAACACTTCCAAGGATCCATTGAATATCCTAGCGAATGGAACATAGGTGTAATAGTTGGTCCAAGTGGTACAGGAAAAACAACCATAGCAAAAGAATTGTTTAATGCAGACATTATAGGTCAGCAAGAATATACACACAAATCAGTTATTGATGATATGCCAAAAAATGCATCGGTAGAAGATATAGAAAAAATGTTTTATACGGTGGGATTTGGTAGTGTACCCTCATGGATTAAACCATACAACGTTTTATCCAATGGAGAAAAAATGCGAGTGGATTTGGCAAGAGCTTTATTGGAAAGAGATTTTGTTGTCTTTGATGAATTTACAAGTGTAGTAGACAGAAATGTTGCTCAAACATGCTGTATTGCAATAAATAAGGCAATCAAAAAGACAAATAAACAGTTTATTGCTGTTACATGCCATTATGATGTATTGGAATGGTTACAACCGGATTGGGTATTAGATACAAATAATATGCAATCATCTTTTACAACAGCCCACGTCCTGAAAAAAGATTTACAGTCAGAGAATGTGGGCGAGAAGAATGGGTTAAATTTAGGAGATATCATTATTTAAACACTGACCTTGCATCAGCATGTAGATGTTTTGGTTTATATGATGGCGATACAATCATTGGTTTTTGCGGTGTATTACATCAACCACATGGTGTAAACAAGAAATTAAAACGATGTAGCCGAATAGTAATACTTCCAGATTATCAAGGAATAGGACTTGGATATAAATTCCTAAACACTGTAGCTGAATATTTTGTGAATCAAGGATTTGATTTTACCATTGTTACAAGTGCAAAGAATTTCATTATGAAATTAAACAAGTCACAAAAATGGCAATGCATTAGATTAAGTGTCAATAACTGTTCAAGCAATAAATCAGCAATAGATTACAAACGAAAATCAATGAGAAACAAATGCAAAACAGCATCATTTATGTATATCAAGAATTGATAAAACAAAATATTGTTGGTTTGGTTCTGCTCCCCATTCAGAGCGACCATACCCAACAGAACATTTAACAAACACTTCCAAAGTAGGCGATGTTGAAGAATAACCGTTACGCAATCTACACCAAAAGCAATCATTATCATCTTTGACATTATTAAACATGGTTGTATAACGTGGGGTAATCGCCCTGTATTCTTCTTTTTTGATGCCATTATCAATTAAATCAAACCATTGTTTCTTGATTGGTAAAGTTATCATATCGTTTCTCCTTTGGATTTGTATTATAGCAACTATTAAGTATATCGGCAAAGGAAGTGATAAAGAATATGGCAAACGTGTCAGAAAAAAAGAAAAATTTAGGTGGTAGACCCAAAGAAGAAAAATACAAGAACATAGCTGAAGACTTAGAAAAATATGTCAATGAATCCAAATTACCAATATTGGCAGAATTCGCTTACAAGAATAATTTGACACGAGAATATTTGTATACGTTGTCAAAAAATGATGAGCGGTTATTTAACGCTATTAAAAAATGTATGCTGAAAAAAGAAACTATTTTGGAACAAGGTGCCTTAACTGGAAAGCTAAATCCGACAATGGCAATATTCTCATTAAAGCAAATTGGATGGTCTGACCATAAAGAAATTGAAGAAGATAATGTCAAGGTTGATGAATTAGTAAGTGCATTGAACAGGATTGCTAAGAATGAATAATTTATCATTTACAGAAAAGCAAATTGAATATATTAAAAATGCTAATCACAGATGGAATATAAAATGTGGCGCTACAGGAAGTGGCAAATCATTCCTAGATTTTTATATGCTTGCTAAACGTATAGGAGAATGTACAGGGCAAGGATTGATTGTATTAATAGGCAATACACGTTCTACATTAAATCGAAACATCCTTGAGCCAATGCGTGAAATATACAATGATGATACACATACATTGATTGGCAATATTATCAATGATGGTACATGCAAGATGTTTGGTAAAAAAGTGTTTTGCTTTGGTGCTGATAAGGTCAATTCAGTGGCAAAAATACAAGGTGCAACCATTGAATATGCTTATGGCGATGAAGTAACAACATGGTCGCAAGAAGTATTTGAAATGCTTAAATCACGTTTGCGATGTGAAAACAGTGTATTTGATGGCACATGCAATCCCGATAGTCCAAATCATTGGTTTAAAAAATTCCTTGAATCAGATGCAGACATATATCAACAGCATTATACAATATATGACAATCCATTCTTGCCACAATCATTCGTTGAATCATTGGAAAAGGAATATGCCGGCTCGGTATATTACAAACGATTTATTGAAGGTTTATGGGCGATAGCACAGGGCCTTGTTTATGGAATGTTTACTGTAGAAAGAAATGTTTTCAGTGGTTTAATAGCACCAAGACAAAGATGCAGATATCATTTAGCGATTGACTACGGTGTAATGAATCCGTTTGCTATTGGCTTAATGGAAATGGATATAAACGGACATGTAAGAATGATAAAAGAAAAACATTACAGTGGACGTGAAACAGGAACGGTTGTTGATAATGAAAGATACTACAAAATGATTGAAGAAATCGCAGATGGATATTTGATTGATGGCATTATCATTGACCCAAGTGCTACAGGAATGAAAGCAACAATACGTAAATATGGCATGTTTGTCACAATAGACGGTAACAACAATGTGGACGAAGGTATACAGGAAGTAACTAAATATATAAACTCGGGATTTCTCCAAATACATGATTCGTGCGTTGAAACAAAAAAAGAGTTTGAAACATATGCATGGGATGATAAAGCGACAGAAGATACAGTAATAAAAGAATCAGACCATCACATGGATTTAATTCGATACTACATCATGACAATAGCAAGGCGATACAACAAAGGAATTATATAGCATGAAAGGGGATAATATATGGGTTTAATAAATTCAGTAAGGAGAATGTTTGGTATGATATTTTCAGCTAAGGCAAAAGAAGAATTTGACGTAAAAGAAATAACCTCATCGGTAATGGACGATTTTGTGAACAAATGCGCTCGAATATACGATGGGAATCCAGATTGGCTTGATGCAGAAGATGGCATTAAAACTATTAATTTTGCCAAATCAATATGCGAAGAAACAGCAAAGCTTACAACGTTGGGAATTAGAATTAGTATTGATGGTTCAGCACGTGCTGAATGGTTACAAAAACAGATTGATGCTATATTTTACAAATTACGTTCATGGGTAGAATACGGTTGTGCATATGGAACGATATGCCTTAAGCCAAATGGCAAAACAATAGACGTTGTATTTCCAAGCGAATTTATGATTACTGATACATCAAATGGCAAAATAACAGGCATTGTATTTGTTAATTCTGACATGTCAGCTGATGGTAAGGTATATTATACAAGATTGGAATATCACAGATTCATAAATGATTTATATGCAATAACAAATAAATGCTATGTTGGAACAACAGCCAACGAAATAGGAAAAACAATTGATATAAAGGAAACACCATGGAGTGATTTAACAGAAGAACAATATATTAGTGGATTGTATAAACCGTTATTTTCAATGTTAGTTATGCCATCAGCAAACAACATTGATGTAAAAAGTCCTATGGGTATGCCACGTTTCAGTGAAGCAATCGAAGAATTAAAGGATTTGGATATTGCATACAGCAGAAATTCTACTGAGATATATGATTCATCAAGAATTGTTTTAATGGACAGCGATAAATTAGTTGTTAATCGTGGCGAGAATGCATTAAGTGTAAATACATGGAACAATGCAAAAGAAAGAATGAAACTACCTAAATTTGTAAGAAACGTTTTAGGAAATGGTACAGATGACTATTATCAAGAAATCAATCCATCATTAAATACTGAACAGCGATTAAATGGCATAAATGCTTTATTATCACAGATTGGATTTAAATGTGGTTTTTCAAATGGCTATTTTGTATTTAACGAAAAGACAGGAATGGTAACAGCTACACAGGTGGAATCAGACGATAGGCGAACAATTCAAACCATAAAGGATGTAAGAGATGCACTTGAATCATGTTTAACAGATTTAATCAATGCACTGGATAAATTTGCAAGCTTATATGTATTAGCACCACTTGGAACATACGAATGTGTATTTGATTTTGGCGATATAACATATTCTTACGATGAAGATAAAAAAACATGGTGGGGATATGTACAAAGTGGAAAGATGCCATTTTGGAGATACCTTGTAAAGTTTGAAGGCATGACAGAAGATGAAGCAAAGGCAATTCAGAATGAAACAAACGACCAAGAAAGAATGAGTTTGTTTGGTGCAGAATAATATTATGGGGGTAACTTATGAATAATTTACCATTAAATTTTTTTACAAGACGATTTGCTAAATTTGATTTAAAAGAAACCGGTAAAGGATATAAGCTATCCCTTAATTTTAAAGCAATGGGTAAAAAATTGGATTTGGCACAGGATATGTTGGATAAACAAGTATGGCAAGATGTTCAAAAATACATGCCGTATGATTCTCATAATTTAATAAATCAAACCAATGCATTGAATCATGTTGTACGTGGCAAGGTTTATTTATACCCACCAACATCAGATTATGGTCATTATCAGCATGAAGGAATTGTCTATGTAGATCCCTTTTATCATGTTGGTGGATTTTACATTGAAGGTGTTGGTTGGCGAAGCAGAAAAGATGTTACTAAAATACCGTCTAACAGGCAATTACAATATACAAATCCAATGGCTACACCTAGATGGGGGGAAACAGCATTTAAAAATCATAACAAAGAATGGCTTGAATTGGTAAAGAGGGCTTTGAAATGATTACACCAGAATTTTTAAATGAAATAATAAAAGGGACAGAAAAAAATGTTTCTGAATTGCAAGAATATCTTATTGTTGATATATGCAAGCACATAGTAGGAACGTTTACAAACAACGAAGATAAAATATTTATGCCATCAACAATCAATCAGATGCATAAACTGATGGATAGTGGCATGGTGCTTGATGATATACAAAAACAGATTGAAAAACGTCTGCCATCATTAAAACGAGAAATAAGAAATGCTTTTTTAATATCAGCACAGGAAATCTCAGACCATAATACAGAGATTGCAAAAGAAATTGTTGATTCAATTGATAACAATGGAAATCCTGTACAAATAGAAATACCTGAGTTTGAAAAAGTTGGATTGCCAAAAGAAACATCACAATTAAACATGACACCAACCGAAGTAAGAAAATTGGAACAAATTTATACATCAACCAATAAAACGGTTACAAATCTTACTAAAACGTTACCAAGTGCATGTGAAACAAAATACATTGAATTATGTGATAAAGCATTTATGAAAGCACAAAGTGGTGTGTCAATCGATAAAGCAATACAAGAGGCGATTCGTGAGGCATCAGAACAAGGATTGCACATTGTTAATTATGATTCCGGCCATAAAGATACCATTGAAGTTGCAATAGCACGTGCTGTTAGAAGTGGCATAAACAAGGCAAATGCTGAAATCGTTCTTACACGATGTGGCGAAATGGGAATAAACTATGTATTGGTATCAGAACATCTTGGCGCACGTGTAACGAAATATAATGATTATACAAATCATTCATTGTGGCAAGGTCAAGTTTATAAGCTTGATTGGAATAAATCAGTATTAAAGGGATTTAAACCAAATGAAGCCGATTATAAAGGATTCAAATGGCTAAAAGACATTAAAAATCTGATTCAGAAATTTAAAGATAGAAATTATCCTGATTTTGTTACAACATGTGGTTATGGGGAATTGTTGGGTATATGTGGTGTTAACTGTAGACATACATTCAGTGCTTTTTATCCAAATATACAGGAAAAACCGAAACGTATGGTTGATGCTGAAGAAAACAAAAAACGTTATGAACAAGAACAACATTTACGTGCAATGGAACGTGCTTATAGAAAAAAGAAAACAGAATTAGAGGCATTAAAAAACAGTGGTTTAAAAGGCAAAGATGTAGATAAACGTATTGATGAATTGACAGCAAAAACCAAACAGTTGGAAAAAGATATTTTAATCTTCTCACGTACTAATAAATTGCCATCAGCTAATTGGCGAAAACAAACCACATACAGTAGAATGATGTCTGAAAAAGAACAAGACAAAGAACAAAATATGATTGGCATTAATAGAACTTCACAAATAAACAAAAAAGCTATATACAATCCAAATTACAAAAATAAATTTAAAAAGTTGGGCGAAAGTGAAGATATAACAAACAAATTATATAATTCTGCTAAAACAATTTTAGAACATAGGAATGGCACATTGTTTGAAGACCTATATTTTATTGATTCCAAAACAGGCATAATCAGACGTTCATTAAAAAATTCAATAGAAAGTCGTTGTTCGCCAACAAAGAAAATGAAACAATTGTTAATTGATAATGAATATAATGTGATTGGTATGCATAATCACCCACAAAGCACAGTACCAAGTATTGACGATTTACAAGTATGTATAGAACGAAAATACAAATACGGTATAATTGTAGGACATAACGGACAAGTGATTAAATATTCTCTGACAAATAATGCTAATTTGCCTGAATATGCCACACGAGTTGCGTTGTTAAATAAAACAAATTATAATACTAATGACATAAAGGCATTTGCAAAAAAAGTTGAAAGTGCTGGGATATTTATTGAGGTGTTATAATCATGGATATGTATAAACAGATATGTGATAAGTTGGGATTTGAACCGAAAAATATGAAAATAGAAATTCATAATGATGAAGTGGACGAAACACACAATCCACTTGATGTACTCACAAAAGAAGAATTGGAATATTTACTTGATAACGATAAGCTGAAATAAAACATGTATACAAATCATAAAAGAAAAAGATGTACAATTATGGTGTAGATATGAATCTGCGCCATTTTTTGTTGCTTTATTGCAAAACTCCTCAAATCGTTTTAAATGAGTCTTGATTGATTCAATGATAAAAATATCGTTGAACTGATTAAGACTCGGCTAAAACGTTTTGGTGACGTTTGGCGCATATTGTAAAAGGGGGAGTTATGTCGCATCAAGTGTCTTGGAATAAAATTATATTAGACGAATTTATACGCATTGGTGGTTTGACAGATTTTGAAGAACGTATAATGAGAACAAGAGTTGGTGGATGGTCAAGGGAAAAACAGGCAATGGAATTTCATTGTTCGGTGTCAACTGTAGATAGAATGATTAAACGATGCAAGCAAAAATATGATAATGCATCATGTTATAGTCCGATACTTCCACCAAGGCAGAAAACAAATGTATTCAGATGACAGTTTTTTAAATGTTATTAGACAGTAGAATGAAAATTTTACTGTCTTTTTTTATGCCATAATTTTTACGAAAGGACGGTATAAAACATGTTCAATCCATATTCGCAGAATACACAATATTATCCACAGATGATGTCAAATCAAACCATGCAATACATGAAACAGGAAGTAATAAAAGTGCATGGCGAAGATGGTGCAAAAGCATACCAGTTAGCCCCAAACAGTAGTGTATTACTACTTGACGATATTTCCCCTATTGTGTGGTTGAAACAAACAGACGGTGGTGGGTTTGCAACACTCACACCGTACTCAATCACACCATACCAAAAACAACCAACGATTGATGTAGTGTCATTAGAAGAACGCATAAGAATATTAGAGGAAAAAATAAATGAATCCAATACTACAAATGCTAAACGCACAAAATCCAATGAACAACATAATGGGACTGATTAACGCATTGAAAAACGGAAATGCAGATTATATGTATCAGCAGATGATGAAAACAAATCCACAGTTCAAATCATTTGTTGAACAAAACAAGGATAAAACCATACAGGAAATCGCACAAAGCTATGGTATTGATATGAATACCATAAGTCAATTACTTAGATAATCTTGCAAGGTTAAAAATAAAGTAAAGGAGAATCACTATGGACGCAAATTATTCATTGTCAGATTTAGCATCAGTAACAAACGGTGCTATGGGTGGTGGTAATTCTTGGTGGTTAATTATTTTCTTTCTAATCATCTTTGGTGGTGGAATGGGATTTAATCGTCAAGGAGAATTTGGACAGTACGCAACAAGTGCTTCACAGAACGAGATCCTTTTAGGTCAGAAATTTGATGCACTTGGACAGAAAATAAATTCTATCGGCGATGGAATTTGTTCTAGTACATATGCGTTAAACAACACCATTGTAAACGAAGGAAGAACAACACAGGCAGAAATTGGAAACGTAAGATATGACATGGCTAATCTTATCAATGCTGTTAATAACAATATTGACACAAAATTTGCTCAGCTTGAAAAAGCACAGCTTGAGCAGACAATCAATGCACAGGCACAGCAGATTAACCAGTTATCATTAGCACAGCAAATGTCAGGTGTTGTTAAATACCCAATGGCATCAACTTATGCAATGTTAAACAATCCATTCTGTAGTTGTGGTGGTTGTTGTGCAAACTAGCTTTTATCAAAGCATTTAAAGGGATAGTTAAATGCTATCCCTTTTTTGAAAGGAGAATAATTATGGCATGTGGTAACACAAGAAACAACAAAACATGTAGAAATAAATCATGTCAGAGATATTACAACAGCAATCCACAGGCATTAGCTGTTAGTTCAGATGTTCAGTTAGTGCTTGTTGGAAACAAAGTTGTTGACACAGGAATAAGCATTGAAGCAGAACCACAAAGTTATATTACTTTAAAAACCGGTTTATATCATTTTGTTGGCGATGTAGTAATCAATGCAACAGCAACAGGGGCTGTTAGATTTTCTATTTATATGGACGGTGTAGAATTACCTTGCACAATAAGACATGAAACACTTGCTGTTGGTATGAACGAAATACACACAGAAACAGACCTTGAATTAAGTGGTTGTTGCTGTGATGTAACACATTCATTCACATTTAGAGTTAGAACAGATGCAACAGCAACAGGAAACGTTGTTGAACTTTGCACGGGTGTATTAAAACTTGCTTAAGGTGGTGGTTATATGACACGCATTAAAAATTTAGTTGAAAACATAGATGAAGAATTATGTGATGCTAAGAAATATGCTGAAATGTACGTTGACTTTAAAGCAAAAAATAACATGGCATGGGCGAACAAATTCAAACAGCTTGCACAGGATGAATTGAATCATAGTATGGTTATGCATGATTACACCGTACAAGAAATAGAAGAATTAAGGAAAGTATATACACCACCACAGGACATGTTAGATAAATGGGAAAAAGACCATAAAAAATACGTGGAGAAATCAGCATGGATAAAACAGATGTTACAGCTTTAATCGATGTCATAGAAAACGAATTAAGCGCTATAGCAAACAAAGGTATAAATGCATCTAATTTTGATATGTGTTATCGCCTCGTAGACATGCGTTACAAGTTGGACATGATAAAATATTCAACGTCAGTAAAAACAACGTGCTACAACGATTATATGAACGCAAAACGCATATATAAGCACTCACATACATCAACAAATCAAGAAAATGTAATTGATGCACTTGAAATATACATGTCCAAATTAACAGACAGCATTGAAAACATGGTTAATGATTGCGACTGTGACAAAGAAAAGCAAATCATAATGAATTATCTATCAAAAATTTAAGGAGAACAGCATTGTTCTCCTTTTTTGCTGTCAAAAACATGTATACAAAATTTTTTGCTTTTTATGATAAGGTTTAATTGTGAATGAGTAATTCATGACGTTAAACTCCCTAGTTTTAGCGCAAGAAGGTGCAATACATGGTGGTGGTGCCCATGATGGTAACGGTTCGACTCCGTTTGCATCTTTACCCTGTATGGTGGTTTAACCATACAATCCTAAATTATTGCTGACGAGCAATTAAATAATACGATTAGAAAGGATTTAATTACTATGACAAACATTTTAGAAATCTTGAAGTCACTTGATATTGAAGTGCCACAGGAAAAACAGAACGATTTAAACAAGATGGTTTCTGAGAACTACAAAACGATTGTAGAATTCGACAAAAAAGTAAGCAAGTTGGAAACAGAACGTGACAATTGGAAATCACAGGCAGAAACAAGTGCTGAAACACTAAAAAGCTTTGATGGAAAAGATTATGATGCGATTCAGAATGAAGTCGAAGTCTTAAAAGGCAAATTGAAATCTGCAAATGAAGATTATGAAAAGAAAATCTATGAACGTGATTTTGAAGATTTGCTATCAAAAGAAATCGCAAACGTTAAATTTACAACTGAACTTGGTGGCGAAAGCATCAAAAAAATGATTAAAGATGCAAACTTAAAAATGCAAGACGGAAAGATTTTAGGGCTGAATGATTACATTGGTGTTCTCAAAGAGAAATATCCAAATGAATTCGTCAATGAAGAAAACGAATTATTAAAACAGAATCAGCCAAAATTTACAGAACCAATCAAAAACACTAATACAGGTGTTACAAAAGAATCAATTATGGCAATCAAGGATAGAAACGAAAGACAAAAAGCTATGCTTGAAAACAAATCATTATTTGGTATCTAAAAGAAAGGAAAAAAGATTATGGCAGACGCAAAATTAATTAAAAAGAATGACCTTGCAAAAGTGCGTGAGGTAGATTTTACATTACAGTTTACAGGTTCTTTAAAGAAGTTAGTTGAGGCTCTTGGTGTAACACGTAAGTTACCAAAAACAGCAGGAACATTATTAAAGACATATAAGGCAGTGGGAACACTTGAAGATGGTAATGTAGGAGAAGGTGAAACAATTCCACTTTCACACTATAAGACAGAGGCTGTTTCTTACAAAGAAATCATCTTACAGAAACACCGAAAAGCAACATCAGCAGAAGCTATCATGGATAAAGGTTATGACCAAGCTGTTGGTATGACTAATGATAAGATGCTTAAGGATGTTCAGAAGAAAATTCGTAAGAATTTCTTTGACCAGTTAGCAGAAGGAAACGGAAGAGCGCATGGAGATACATTCCAGAAAGCACTTGCGCAGGCTTGGGGACAGTTACAGGTACTTTTCGAGGATGAAGAAATTGCATCTGTATATTTTATGAACCCACTTGATGTTGCAGATTATCTTGCTACAGCAAATATTACAACACAGACTGCATTCGGTATGTCATATGTTGAAAATTTCCTTGGATTAGGAACAGTATTTTTCAACAGCTCAGTACCAAAGGAAAAGATTTATGCAACAGCAAAGGAAAATGTTGTTATGTATTATGTTCCTGTTAATGGCGCTGACCTTGGAGAAGCATTTGAGTTTACATCAGATGAACTTGGCTTAATCGGTATTCACGAAAATGCTGATTACACAAATCTTACATGTGAAGATGTTGCAGTTTACGGCATTGAGTTCTTTGCTGAAATGCCAGACGGTGTAGTTGTTGCAAATATTGGTGCATCTGATACAGCTGTAACATACACAGAAGCAGAATTAAATCAGATGACAACATCAGAATTAAAGGCTCTTGCACAGGCAAAATCTATCAGCTTAGCATCAGCAACAACAAAGGCAGAAATCGTTGCAACAATTCTTGCATCAATTAACGGTTAAGGAGAAATCAAATGTACGTTGATTATGAATTTTACAAAACAGAATATTTTGGGAATGTAATCAACGAAGATGATTTCCCAAGATACGAAGATAGAGCAAGCGACAAATTGTATTCGATTACAATGGGAAAGATAGATAAATTTTTAGTTCAAAATGAAAATGGAAAATTGGTATTAGACGAGAGTAAAATCTCGTCTAATATTAAAAAATCTGTATGTAAAATAGCTGAAATCATGTTTGACATTGATAAATCAGAAAACACATACAGACAAACTGTTGGATTTGAGAATGAAAATGGATTGATAAAAGGAAAAGTGATTTCTTCTTTATCATCCGGCTCAGAAAGTATTTCATATGCTACAAACAGTAATTCTGATTCTTATTTATCTGATGTTGTAAAAGGCGATAAATTGACACAGGAAAAATATATTTTTGATTCTGTAAGAGATTATTTAGGAATATACGGATTGCTATCACAAGCATTATAAAGGGGGATGCCACATGTTTTCAGATACCATAACATTATTTAACCGGTATCATAGCAATACTACAGGCGACACATGGTATCCACATGTATTGCATAATGTAAATTTAAATACCGATAAAGCAAACATTGTTGCTACATACGGTCAAGAATCAACTGATTCTGCAAAATTGATTGTTCATTACAAGGAAATATCCATTGATGATAACAAGGCAATCGTTATTGAAGATTTACCGTTCATGCCACCGAAAGAATGGTCTAAACAGACCAATGATAAATTGGCTGACAGCATAACATTTAATGACGATGCTCAGTTATTTGATTTCTTTGTTGTTGGGGATTTGGGGTATAACGAGCCAATTTTAGATGAAGATTATAAAAAGGGATTCTATAACGTAATGAACAATAAATTTGATTATTGTTATGCAATAACATCTGTTGGTGGCCCATATAAAATCATTCCTCATTTTGAACTATTAGCAAAGTAAAAGGAGAAATATATGGCACAAGATAACGTTCAATATGATGTTAATGGATATGATATTGTAACGAAAGCATTACAAGATTTATTGAATCAATTTCCATTACTTGAAGAAGGCGAATCAATAAATTTTGGAATGGTTGATGCAGAAGAGGGCATCGCATTTTTTCCTGTATCGGGTGCAATTATTGTTAATGCAACACCGTTAGACATCACAGGACATATGGAACAGCTTTGTGCTTATCCTTTGATTGTAATATACAAAGCAAGTGGTTTGAATGAAAACAGAAAAGCATATGTCAAGGAATGGCTCGATACACTGGGAAAATGGCTTGAAAGACAAATCATAATTGTAAATAACCAAGAAATTCAGCTTAAATCATATCCACCATTAAATAATAACCGTAAATTTGAAAACATTCAAAGAACAGCACCGTCTTATTTGAAGGATACAACAGATGATAAGGTTGATACTTGGGCTGTTAATATAACAGCACAATACATAAATGAATATGACAGATTATAAAAGTAAAGGAGATTTTAACATGGCAAAATTAAAAAGAGAAGCACATGGACTTTATATTAGATTTAAGAGTACAGATGCGTGGTTTTTAATTGGTAGTGGTATTGATGATATGTCAGTTGAAATGAATGGATCATTTGAACAGACAAAAGATATCACAGGCAATGTTGCTGTATCAGACACAGGATATCAGCCACAGGCATCAGTAGAACCATATTATGCAAATCCGGACGATACTATTTACACATACCTTAAAGATTTAGCACTTAATAGAAAAAGTGGTGATGAAGCAAAGGCTGAATACATGGAAGTTTTAATTGATGACGATGCATCAGATTCACAATCAGCATGGACAGAAGATTGCAGAATTGAAATCGTGTCTTATGGTGGAGATACATCGGGATTTCAGATTGCTTTCAACGTATGGCCTGATGGAAACAGAAAACAGGGAACAGCAACATTCACAGGCAAAGTACCAACATTTGCTTAGTTTTTAATAGGGAGATATAAGTCATGAATAACGAATTTATAATTGACGATGGTTTGCAAGAATACACATTTAAAAATAAACGAGGAGATGTAATTGCGTCATTTACATTTAATGCAACTGATACAGGAATTCTCACACGTTATGAAAATGTTGTAAACAAGTTTAATGATTTAGTATTAAAAGAAATTGACGAAGATAGAACCACAGAAGAAATAGTAAAGTTGGAAAACGATATAACAGAATGCTTTAATGAATTATTTGGACGTGATATGAAAAATGATTTATTTAGCATGTACAAACCACTTACATTGTTCGGAAATGGAATATTTTACTGCAGATACATTTTTGAACGTGTGGAAGAAATCATCGAAATAGAATTTAATACACGTCTTGAATCATCAAAAGCCAAAGTCAAAAAAGCCACCAAGAAATATACTCATTAAATGAATACATGGGAATTGCCAACCTCACTCAATTTGAGTGGGGTTGATTGGCAAATAAGGACAGATTATAGGTGTATACTTGGCATTTTAACTGAATTAAACAATCCAGAATTTACTAATCAAGAAAAGTGGCTGTTAGTGTTGGATATCCTATATGTTGATTTTGATAATATGCCAATTGGTTTATACAACGAAGCTTATGCTAAAGCTGTTGAATTCATCGACATGGGAAATACTGAAGATAAACCTCAAAAACCTAAGCCACGTTTAATGGATTGGGAACAGGATTCAAACATGATTGTTTCTGCTGTTAATCATTCAATGAGTAAAGAAATCAGAGCATTAGAATATATGCATTGGTGGACGTTTTTATCTGCATATATGGAAATAGGCGAGTGTTCGTATTCGCATATATTAAGTATTAGAAACAAGAAAAACAAAGGCAAAAAACTTGAAAAATGGGAACTGGAATTTTACAGGGAAAACAAATCATTAATTGATTTGAAAGTAAGATTGTCTGATGAAGAAAAACAAGAACGTGAAAAAGAAAAAGAAATCCTTGAACGTTTCTTTTAATTAAAAAGAAAGGGGATATAAATGGCAGATAATGAATTTATTATTGACACCACGTTAGATACTAAAGACGCAGAAAACAATGCTGAAAGTCTAAATAAGCGCATTAAAAACATGACAAAAGATATAGAAAAAATGTCAGATAAGCAAAAATTGGCTTTTCAGAAATCTGCTGATTCGTTCAATAAGTCTGCTCGTGCTGTTGAAAATCAAAAGGCTAAATTGCAAGGTTTGATTAATAAAATGGAACAAATGAAAGATGTTCAAGTACCAACCGAACAGTATTCTGCAATTGAAAAGCAAATAGAACAATCTCAATTAAAATTAAATAAATTAGTTGAGGCACAGGAACTATTTCTTGCCAATGGTGGAAAAACAAAAAGCCGAACATACAAAACACGTGAAGATGAAATTGAACAGCTAACAAAAACAATCGAATATGCAAAAGCAGAACAGAAAGAATTGTTAGACAGTGGTGGTGCTTATCAGCCGATAGATACAACAAAAATGGAACAGCAGATAGATAATGCAAAAGCAAAACTATCTGAAATGGAAAGCGATTTAAATAATAAAGGGCTTGATTTGAATTTAAAGCTTGATGGAATACAATCCCCAAAACTTACAGCTTTAAAGCTAATATCAATGGAATTAAGGGGAATTCAGACCTTAGCCAAAGGAACAGCAAACGTTATTAAAAAATCGTTTATAACAGCATTTAACGTTGTAAAAAAGGTATCTAGTATCGCATTGAACGGTATAAAAACAGGATTTTCTAAAATATCCAGTGCAATAAAAAATCCTAAGGCACTTTCAAAACCGTTTGATGTTGGATTTAAGAAAATAATGAAATATGGATTAGGTGTCAGAAGTTTATTTGCACTTGTAAATAAATTACGAAACGCATTAGGCGAAGGATTGAAAAACCTTGCTAATTTTAATAATGGCGCTAATTCAGTAAATAAGGATTTAACTTTGCTTAAATCGAGTTTAACTCAATTAAAAAATAGCTTTGCAACAGCATTTGCACCGATTATCTCAATGGTTGTTCCTGTGATTGCAAAATTAAGTGCCATGCTAAGTGAATTAGTGACAAAAATCGGAATGGTTATTGCCAAATTAGGTGGTGCAACAGCATTTACTAAGGCAAAAAAGGTTGTAGACCAATATGCTGATGCTGTTGGTGGTGCAAACAAACAGCTTGGTGCATTTGATGAATTAAATAATACTAATTCAGACTCTGGTGGTGGTGGTTTATCACCAAATGACATGTTCGAAACAGTCGATATAGACAGCGATATAACAAACATGGCAGACAAATTAAAAACAGCATGGGAAAATGCTGATTTTGAAAATATTGGAAATGACATAGGCAAAAAAATTCTTGATGGCCTTAAAAACATACCATGGAATAGAATTAAATCTTATGCATCACAAGTTGGTAAATCGTTAGCAACATTGCTAAATGGTGTATTTAAAACTGATGGTCTTGGATTTGAATTAGGAAATACACTTGCACAGGGATTTAATACAGCACTTTCATTTGTAAATTCGTTTTTAAAAAATTTTAATTTTTCATCATTTGGAAAATTTATTGGCGATGGCATAAATGGATTGCTTTTGAACATTGATTGGAACATGTTAGGAGAAAATTTCTCACTAAAAGTAAACGGTATATTCTCAACCATTGGAAATGCTGTTAAAACAATCAAATGGTCTGAAATAGCATCCAAAATAGCAAGTGGTATAAACACAGCTATTACATCAATCGATGCTAAAAAAATAGGCGAAACCATAGGAGAAACATTTAAAGGTTCTTTCAAATTCTTATCTAAGGCAATACAAGATATAAAATGGTATGAACTTGGAAAGAAAATAGATGAATGTATCAGAAGTGTTGATTGGAATGGTGTCGCAGACGGTTTGTTTGAAACATTAGGCTCTGCTATTGGTGGTCTTGGTGCTTTCCTGTGGGGAATCATAGAAACAGCAATGGATGACATTGCGACATGGTGGTATGACAAAGCATTTGAAAATGGATCCTTTTCGATTATGGGATTGTTAAACGGTATACTTGAAATATTTAAAGATATTGGTACATGGATTTATGAACATGTATTTAAGCCATTTTGGGATGGTATATGCAAAGCATTTGATATTAATTCCCCATCAAAAGTAATGATGGAAATAGGCAAATTTATTGTACAAGGTTTATTTGATGGAATTGAAAGTCTGATAGGCGATGTAGTACAGCTATGGGAAGATTTCAAAGAAACGGTTTTAGGTGTATTTGATGCATTATGGGATGGTTTAAAGAAAATCATTAATTCAATACTTGGTGGCATTGAATCAATGGCAAACGGTGTTGTTCAAGGTATAAACAAAGTCATTGATGTATTAAATAATCTGCATGTAGAAATTCCTGATTGGGTGCCTAAATTTGGTGGTAAAACAATCGGTTTTCATATCGGCCACATGAATGAAGTATCATTGCCAAGACTTGCAAGTGGAACTGTAGTTCCAAGACAATCAAGTGAATTTATGGCAATCATGGGAGATAACAACAAGGAAACAGAAGTTGTATCTCCATTAAGCACGATGGTTGAAGCATTTAATACAGCATTAAATAATCGAGAAGATACCGAATTGTTACGTGCTATATTACAGGCTATTTATGACAAGGAAACTGGTATTACTGAATCACAATTATTTAATTCAGTTAGAAAATCAGCAAGAATGTACACAAGAACAACAGGCGATTATGCTTTTTAAGGGGGATATATGGCATTTAACGGTAATTTAATTACTGTGGGAACATATAACATACCTAACAACCTTATCAAATCCGAAACATATACAGCAACTAGAAACGTACAAGATTTAGATAGTTATAGAGATGCAAACGGACATCTGCACAGAACAGCATTGGAACATGTACCAATCAAGGTTGAATTTGAAACAATGCCATTAAGCAACAATCAGTATGCAACAATGATGTCCAACATTAAGGATAACTATTCGATTGAAATTGAACGTAAAGCAAACGTTACTGTATATGTACCGGAAATAGATAATTATATTACACAAGATATGTATATGGCACAGCCACAGCCAAAAATTAAAACTATAAATGAAAAAAATAAAACCATAAAATATGATTCAATCAAAATGTCATTTATTGGTTATTAAGGGGGATTGTAAATGAGTTATCGGTATGAGGATTTATTTATGGATTCCTCTATCCATAAGGATTTAATTATTGAATTTGAAAATGGAGAAATAATAACAAATGACAAGATATATGCTGAATCGTTTGTATTAACAGAATCCATATGTAGCAATAACGAATTGACGTTTGGCAATGTTGAGGCAAACAGTGTCAAATTCACGTTGTCTGATACTTTGAAATCACATAAAAATTTATGGTTTGATGTTTACTTTATTTTGGATAATCGTGAAAAAACAAAGTATAAAATAGGCAAATATTATGTTGTTGAAGACAAAGCACAGGCAAACAAAACAAGACGTGATATCACAGCATACGATATGCTTTACCAAATCGTTAATACTGACGTTTCAGCATGGTACAACGAACAAGAATACCCTATGACATTAAAATCGTTTAGAACGTCATTTAATGCGTTCTGCGGGGTAGAGGAAATAGACGTTGAATTAATAAATGATGCAATGATGGTAGAAAAAACTATCATTCCTAGTTTATTAAGTGGTGCAGACGTACTTTCAAGCATATGTGAATTAAATGGTTGCTTTCCAAATATCAACAGGGAAGATAAAATGGAATACATTTTTTTGCCTATTAAAGGAAGTACAAATGTTATCTATCCATCAAACACATTATATCCAAATGATGATTTATTTCCTCATGAGGCATCTAATCACACAAGAATTACACGAAATGTATATCAAGCATGTGATTATGATGAATATATAACAGAATACATCACAAAATTACAAATAAGAGAAAGTGAAAATGACATTGGTGCCATTAGTGGAACAGGGGATAATTGTTATATTATCGAAAATAATTTTTTGGTATATGGCAAATCAGCTGAAGAATTAAAAACCATTGCAGATAATCTCTTTAGTGTATTAAGCATGGTAGAACATTACAGGCCATTTACATGTACTTGTATTGGAAATCCTTGTAGAAATCTAGGTCAATCGATAAACATTAACACCAAGTATGAAGTCATTGAATCGTTTATATTAAAACGTGAATTAAAAGGCATACAATCAATAAAAGATTATTATTCGGCTACTGGTGTAGAAAATTATGCAGAGGTTGTAAATGATGTAAATACAAATATTGTTCAGCTAAAAAGCAAAACAAATATACTTGAAAGAACTGTTGAACGTACATTATCACAATTAACCGATTTTGAAAAAGATGTCAGAACAGAATTTGAACAAACAGCAGAAAGCATTAATTTAAAGGTTACAAAAGGCGATGTATCATCTCAAATTAGCCAAGAAGCCGAACAAATATCTATCACAGGAAATAGATTTGTTTTATCGTCTACCAATTGCTCAATCGGTGAAGATGGAACAATCACAGCAACCAATGTTGATTTAAACGGACGAATCAAAACAAGCAATGCAGATAATTTGTATGTGCATATTGAGGATGGAAAGGTTGAATTTGGCAGAAACGATAAGGAATCTGGTCATATTCAAACATTTATAACTCAAAATGATGCAATTGGCATTGGTATAGCATCAGATTTTGTTAGGATTGATGCAGGCATTTTGAATTTGCCTGTTGGTACATATGTGGGAACATCATTGATTGCTACACAAGGAGATTTAACAACATTAAGCAATAGCATTAGTCAAACATATTTAACTAAATCAGATGCAAGCTTAACATATGCAGAAAAAAGTGCATTGAATAGTTATATAACCGAAACAACAGCCAAAGCAACATATTTATCTATTGGTGATGCATCAGCAACGTACTTGGATAAATTGACAGCAAGCACAACATATTTGGATAAGCTAACAGCATCAACAAATTACGCTCCTAAATTTAGTGGTGCAACAGGAACAATAATGTATCTGAAAGATGCCAATGGAATGACAGGTTCAATATCAGTTTCAAACGGTGTAATAACATTTATGATGTAAGGGGATAAATATGGATGATTTAAAAATACGATTATTTAGGCAAGATATTATAAATTATATAAATTCTGTTGAAATACCAATTGAAATAAAAAGGCTAGTATTAGCTGAGGTTTATTCACAGGTGGCACAGGAATCAGAAAAAGTTATTGAAGCTCAATATTCCATGAAAAAGGGGGAAGAAAAAAATGAGTCTAGTGAAAACGTATAGCCCTATAAACTGGGAAAATTATCCTAGTGAGGCAACACCAATCAATGAATCCAACTTAAATAAAATGGATAGTGCGTTGAATGAAATTGACAATCGTGTCATTTCTATGGATACTACCAAAGCTGATAAAACAACCACTAACAATCTTGTAGAAAAGATTGAATATGACGAAGAAACAGGAATTTTTACAATCACAAAGTTAAACGGTGTAACATCAACCTTTGATACAAACCTAGAAAAGATTGCTGTTAATTTTGATTATGACAAAGATACAGGCAAACTTATTATTGATTTGGAAGATGGCACACAAAAAGAAGTTGATTTATCAGCTTTGATTGACACTTATGATTTCCAAAACAGTGAAACGATATCTTATACACTTGTTGGAAATACTGTTATACCGTCTGTTATAAAAGGTTCTATTACAGGGGAATACCTAGAACCAAATTATTTAGCAAATGTCACAGTACAGGCACAGATTGCAACAGAAAAGGCAAGTGATTCTGAGGCATCAGCATTACGTGCAGAATTAGCACAGGAAAAAGCAGAAGAGGCACAAAGAAAAGCCGAAGAGGTTTCTAATGTTGAGATTGCAACAACAGAAAAGGCAGGTATTGTTAAACCAGACGGAACAACAATTGAAGTTGATGAGTATGGAACAATACGCAGTAAAGGGGGCAATGCTAACAGTGTAAAATATGATAATACAGAAAGTGGACTTGAAGCTGAAAACGTTCAAAGTGCCATTGATGAATTATCGCAAAAGCCAAGTGGAATAAGAGAAATTACAAAGGCAGAATTTGAAGCTCTCGAAGATAAAAGTGGAACATATATTGTTACTGATGAGGACTTTATAGGAACAGCATCAGCTGTAGAATATGACGATAGTGTCAGTAAACTAGGCACTGATAATGTGCAAGATGCAATTGACAAAATGGTTGGTACTTATAGCAATCCTAACTTGCTTGATAATCCATGGTTTACGGTTAATCAGAGAGGGAAAACCACATATAATGCGGTTGGATACACAGTAGATAGATGGAAAAGTCTTAATAAAGAACTAATAGTTAATGTTAACGCAGATAATACGATTACAATTTCTAATAACGGGACTATAAATACTTACTATAGACAAATATTAGACATTGCAAATTCGCGTATTGGAAGTGGAGTTTACACAGCCTCCATCGAAGTAATTGATGTAAACGGTGTGGTCGATACATGGATTTATGGTCTTGATACAGGAAATAAATTCTACCAGAGAATAAAAGTAGGAATGAATGTAATAACAGATACGTTAAACAAATCAACATTCAGTAATACGTCGAGAGGTATTGATATTAGATTTACACCAAATAGCTCAATCACAATCAAAGCGGTCAAACTCGAACTTGGCTCAGTATCAACACTAGCAAATGATGTAGCCCCAGATTATAACCTTGAGCTTGCAAAGTGTTTACTATCAACAGCAGATTCTAGTGATACTTATGCCAACAGAGTGCCTAATTTTGCTCCTAATCCAAACCTTTTAGATAATCCATGGTTTACGGTTAATCAGAGAGGAAAGACTTCAGCAAACGCATTAGAATATATTGCTGACAGGTGGTTATGTGGTGCAAATAATACAGCAAAAGTAAATACAGATAAAACAATAACAATAAGTGGAACAGGTTGGTTTATTCAGAAGTTAGAAGAAGTTGGTTTACTTGATAAAATGTTGACATATTCAGTTATGCTTTCTGATGGCACAAGTGTTTATGGTTCAAATATCATACCATCTACAAAAGCATTGTGGAATGCAATTACATTCTATACTGATAATGATGTAACTTTACAAATACAAAGGGGCGATAATTCAACTTTACAAGTTGGTATTATTCCTAAAAATAATAGTGTTACAATTAAAGCAGTTAAACTTGAACTCGGTTCAGTTTCAACACTTGCATTAGACACAGTTCCAAACTATCAGCAAGAGTTGGCAAAGTGTCAGAGGCATTGTCAAAGAATTTGTAAATTAGATAATTTAAAATATGCCTTAATAGGAACAGGAGTGTTAGAAAATGCAACAGAGGCACGTGTTGTAGTACCTTTGTCTGTTCCATTGAGAAAAAGTCCAACAATTACATATAGTGGTACTTTAGCATTATCTGCTTTTACGTCTAGTGGCAAAAAAAATATTGTACCAACATCTATTGCCAATAACAATAATCCATCTACTACTACAGTTACATTAAAGGTTGTTATACCAACAACTACAGGAGTAACAAGTGGAAATTATGTTGAGTTAATTGCTAATAATGACGCAAACGCATATGTTGAACTATCAGCCGACTTGTAGTAGAAAGGAGAACAATATGCCAACATTATATCAAGATGGTAAAAAAGTAAACGGTGGTAGCAATAATGCTAACCACATTGCATATAATAATAGAATCAGTGAATTGCAAGCTGATACATTACAAAGTGCTGTAGATGAAATAAATGAAAAGGCAAATACTGTAAATGATAAGGTTAATGGTATTGCATATACAAATCCAAACTTGCTTGACAATCCATGGTTTACTGTTAATCAGAGAGGCGCAAAAACATATACTGCGGTTGGATATACAGTAGATAGATGGGTTATAAATTCAGCGAAGACAACGGTTGATATTGGGGATTCCGGCTTAGACATTTCATTTGTTACCCAATATACATCTTTTGCACAGAGATTAGAAAAAGAAAGATTGGTAAATGGTAAGACGTATACGTTTAGTATAATGCTAAGTGACGGTACAATAAAAGCAAAAACATTTACATATAAGGATGATGGAAATTGGTACAACATTCAAACATCAGGAGAAACGGGTGCTAATGGAATTTATTCAAATTATAGGTACGATACTACAAATAGTTATATTATTGTTCAAATTATTACTAGTTCTACTACAGCTGTTAGCATTTCAATCAAAGCAGTCAAACTCGAATTAGGTACAGTTTCTACATTAGCAAATGATGTAGCTCCAAACTATCAACAAGAATTAGCTAAGTGTCAGAGGTATTGCTATGTATATACATATAATGGTGCGTCATATAGTGGATATAGTTTTTCAGCAACAGAAGTAAGAACTAATTTTGTATTACCACAAATAATGAGAACAGCTCCAACAGTTACTATTAGTGATAAAACAAAATGTGAAATATATACAACAAATGGTAAATTGATTCCTAGTGAAATCACACCAAGTTATATTGCAAACGCAACTGTAATACAATTAATAAATACTGTATCTAGTACAACAGCTGATAGACCAACGTCACAAAGGTTTAATACAAAAATAGTCTTTTCAGCCGATTTATAAGCCTATGGAAATACTAGCACTTATAACTTTAATCCTATACACACTACCAATATTATTAATTTGGTGGTGTGTGAAGGACACAGAATAAAATCAAGGCATTAGCATTTTGCTAGTGCCTTTTTTGATGATTGCTAGTAAATATATTTACTAAGGATTTTAGTAAAGATGTGTACTAAAAACATGTATACAAATTATTTTTATTATTCGTATACAATGAGATTAAGGGAGCATCACTATAATAAATGGGGGAATTATATGTATGGATGAATTAAAAGAAATGCTAATGGAATTGGATAAGAGAATTACTATTGTGGAGGCTAAGTTAATTGATATGACGCAGATGCAGAACGAGTTAAAACAGATGGTAATATCGGTTAATAACCTTGCTAATTCAGTGAAAACTTTAACTGAAACAACCAACGAGATTAAAGAAGATGTAAAAAACATGAAAGCACAGGACGGTGACGAATACAGAAAATTAAAGTACTATGCTTTGACAATCATACTTGGGGCTGTTATTGGCTTTGCATGTTCAAAATTATTTGCATAAGGAGGGTATTTTATGTTTAAACAGAATTTAGTCAAATGGACAAAGGCAACAGCAATCAGAATGGTAAAGACTTTTGCTGAAAGCTTATCATCAATCATTTTAATTGGAATGACATTATCAGAGATTAATTGGAAGTATGCGCTCAGTGTATCGGCTGTAGCATCATTATTATGTTTTTTGACATGTATTAAAGGATTGCCTGAGGTAGAGAATGAGTAATATATATTCGTATGGTATAGATACATCTAAATGGCAAAAATCAAAAGTTGATTTTGCAAAGGCAAAAGCTAAAGGTGTTGAATTTGTTATTTTGAGGATTGGCTATAATAAGACAATGGATCCTTGCTTTGAACAAGATTATGCCAATGCAATAAATGTGGGCCTTAAAGTAGGTGTATATTTTTACACATTATCAACCAAAGAAGAAGAATACATCGCAGATGCGACACGTGTTTTAGGATGGTTAAACAATCGCCATTTGGATTTCCCAATTGCACTTGATGTAGAAGATGCTAGGCAAAAAAAATTGTCGCCTTATGACAATGCATATAATTACAATGCTTTTAGCCGGAAAATATCAAGTTATGGTGTTTATGATTGCATGTTATACACTTATGAAAGCTTTTTCAATAATTATTTTAAATCATCGCTTATTAAAGACCATCTGTGGATAGCAAAATATAGCAATAATGAGCCGCAAGTAAATCACAAGATATCAATGTGGCAATTTACATCAGACAAAATCATTGAAGACTATTATGTTGGAAAACTTGACAGAAATTATGTATTAACTGATAAACTATTATCAAGTGGCATTGCCTTACAGTTGATTTCATTGAATCCATATGCTGAGCCAACACGTGTATTAAAATTAACATTCCCTCGTCAAAAAGGAAATGACGTTAAATGGCTTCAGTATGAATTGGGATTTACAGGAAAAGATTTAGATGGTATATTTGGCACAGACACACATGAGGCTGTAATTCAATATCAAAAAAAATATGGTTTGTTAGTCGATGGCAAAGTTGGTAGTGCAACACGTTATGCACTAAAAAACAATTAAAATAGTATATTAATAGGAAGAAAAAGTTTCGATTTTAAAAACATTTGCCATGAAATTTGCCACGCAAAGAAAATAATAACGCATTTATGCGGTCTATAAGCGATTTAACAACGGGTTCGATTCCCGTTATTAGCTTGAAAATGGAAATGGCTTAAATACAATGGAGTGATTTGAAACCCCTGTATTTAAGCCATTTTTTGAACGTTTTTTATTCCATACAATAATATAATATTCCACGCTGGAATATAAAATTTGCCACAAAATTTGCCACGAAAAAATTAGAATAACTTGCCTATAATATCGGCTGTTTGTTGCATAACTTCTTTGTGCTTATCAGCTAATGCATGTCTATATGTGTTTTTTAGAACGTAATCTGTTCCCCATCCACCCATGGCCATGATTTGAGCATCAGAAATTCCTTCCTCATGTAAT
The DNA here is from genome assembly GCA_045617805.1 of Pseudobutyrivibrio sp. GTDB lineage: Bacteria > Bacillota > Clostridia > Lachnospirales > Lachnospiraceae > Pseudobutyrivibrio. The sequence continues at coordinate 11,286 of JAZLJM010000027.1, read as the reverse complement.
TTAGAAGCGTAATAGTGTCTACAGCTATGCAATTTAAAATGTGGTATACCTAAAAGTTTTTGACATCGTGTTAATTCTTTTATTAAGCTATTTGGGTACATCTTATATACATGATTATTCTTGTCAGGTTTTGTTTCACGATAGAGCGTGGCAAATTCTTGTGGCAAAATTATATCTCTAGTACCCGCATCTGATTTGTTAGTTTCTTTAACAGACCATTTATTATTTTCATCTTGCACCCAAGCTTTATTGATATGTAATACATTAGTATCTTTTTCTAAATCTTCAGGAGTCAAGGAACACAATTCACTACGTCTTAAACCACATAAGGAAAGCATATAACCCAATTTGTAATTATCGCCTATGATTTTCATTATTTTGGTTATATCTTCTGTGGTTGGTATATATTCCTCTTTTACTATCTTTTGAGGAAGTTTTGTATATAATGTCATGTTAGGTCGAAATTCTTTCATAACCGTAGAAATAAATCCATGCATATTTGCAACCGTTTTAGGTGCATGACCAACAGAATAATCATTTATTTCTTTTTGAATATCTGCTTGAGATATATTATGAATACTTAATTTGAGAAATCTATCGCTAAAAACGTTAATAAGCCCATTATACCCTCGTTTGGTTGATGGAGATAAAACATTACTTTTTATTTTTAAATATTCCTTACAAGCTTGTTCAAATGTCATAGACTTATAATCTACTAATTCATTATCAAGTAATTCTGCCATAAGCTGTATAGCTTCTTTTTGAGTCGGTTTATGGTCTATTGTTATACTATATTTTTTCCCTTTGTAAGTTTTCCTGATTCGATATGAACCACTTTTTAATTTTTCAATATTCATATTCTCATTAACAACCTTTGTTTAATTAGTTTATTATATATATGTAATGGCAATCTTCTGCCCTTGCATACACTTCAAGGCTTTACAGACGATAACCCACGGAAAAGGCATGGTATAATTACTGTGCCTTTTTTATTACATAATGAGTAATTTTTTTCGCATTTTTATATTAATTATGTATTTATATAACCACTGACACAAGAATTGAATTATATATAATCATTTTAAGCACTTGTAATTTTTTAATATGCATCATTGGGGGGACGTATGGAAACAAAAGATTATTACAAGCAAGAAATAATAAAAATGATTAATCAAATCAACAACATGTCTGTATTAGAATGGCTATATCATTTTATAAGTGATGGAATTAATAATAGGTGGTAATTATCCACCTATTATTCTTCTACATTAAATCTTTCCCAATCTTCATAATCGGATAATTTTTTTCTCAATTCGTCATTTTCAATTTCCAATTCTTCAATAATTCGGTCTTGCTCATCGGTATTTTTTTTATTTTCAATTAATGATTTATTTTCATTTTCCATATTATTTAGATTTTCATTTATTGATGCAAATTCACGCATCAACTCTAATATTATGTTTTGCTGATTTTCGGTTAATTTATCATAGTATTCAATTATAGCATGAACAACAGGATTGTATGATGGCATTGCAAATGAGGTATTATTTTCGCCAGTCATTAGATATTCAACCGAAACATTTAAACATTCGGCGATACGTTGCATTTTATCAGCTTTTGGAATGGAACGTCCTTGTTTCCAATCAGATAAAGTGCTTTGACTGATGCCTGATAATCTTGAAAAATCTGATACTTTTAAATGATTTAAGTCTAATAATTTTCTGAAATTTTCATACATAATTCGTATCTCCGTAAAATTTTATTAGTAATACCCCTAAAACTATTGTAAACTTTACAAATCCGTATTATTATATAGTTAAATACGGATTTCACTAAAATATTATGTTAACCTTACATATATAATATCGGAAATCCGTATTTATGGCAACACCCATAAACAAATATATCGTAACAGAAAGGAGTGCTTGAAGGTGTACGAATATTTTGCAACATTGATGCAAGAAAAGGGAATACGAGCAAGTCAAGTAGCTAAAGACACAGGAATTACACAAGCACAGCTTTGTGATTGGAAAAAAAGTCGATATCAGCTAAAAGGCGATAAAATTCTTATTCTTGCAAGATATTTTAATGTACCGATGGAAAATTTTTATACATCAAAAGATTAAGACTATGTCACGAGGGAAATTAACTAACACAAGCAAGAAATTATCTAATTTTAACAAATGGCTAGACAAAAGAATGATTGACTATGAAATGAACCAAGTTGACGTTGCCAAAATAATCAACATTGGACAATCCGGATTAAGCAAGAAAATGAAGAACAACAAATTTACACTGGAAGAATTTATTATCTTAGTCAATTATTTTGATGCCAAATCTGATGAAAGCATCGAAAAAATTATTTTTTATTAGAAAGGAGATGATAATGTGGGGGATTTTTTTTTGAAAGATGCCAATTTGGATGCACTGACAATCGAAGATGTTATCTATATTATGGAACATTACAATTCAAGATGCGTCATTATGCAAGGGCATATAAAAGAATTGGTTACACAGGAATAAAAAAAGAGTCGGTGTTGCCGTACCAAACTCTCTTTTTAGTGAAATTAACTTCACAAACAACTAATTAAACGTGGTAAGTATACCACAATCATAGGAGAAACACAATGATTCAAAACATAAGAATTGATATAGTCGCTTATTTATATGAAGGCTATGAATCGTTTTTGGACAGTTTTTATGAAAAGGTAAAACAAGCAATTAAACAAAGCAAATATTATAAGACGTTCCTTGATATTGAAAAATTATCTGATGGGATCCATTTTACATCAGAAATTCAAAATGAAATTGAATGGGAAACAGACGATGAATTCAACCATCATGGATACGGTCATTATAACGGTGTATTACGAAAGGACGAATTTAAATATTCATTAAACAAGTTTTTGAAGGGATTAGATTCAGACGGTTGTTTCTGTGAATTGGAAGATAATTCTGATTTTGGAGATAGTGATATATGGTAAAAGTTTGGTTGTTTGGCATATTTGCTGATTGTCAATTAAAGACATTTGATGCAAAAGATATGGAAAATTTAAGAGTACAAGTGAATGAGTATATTTCCAACAATCCACGATGGCATAGTTGGAAAATAGCAAAGGAGTATAGCAATGGATTCATTTAAAAAAAGGTTGATGGAATTACAACATGAATTAAAAGCACCAAAGAATTTATATAACAATTTTGGGAAGTACAAATATAGAAATGCTGAAGGTATTCTCGAAGCTGTTAAACCGATGTTGAAGAAATACAACATGACAATGATTATATCTGATGAAATCGTACAAATAGGAGAAAGATATTACATCAAGGCTGTAGTTACATTGTTTGATGTAGAATCAGACGATTATATGTCTGCTGAAGCATTGGCACGTGAATCATTAGATAAAAAAGGTATGGACGATTCCCAAATCACAGGAACAGCAAGTAGTTATGCTCGCAAATATGCATTAAATGGATTGTTCCTGTTAGATGACACCAAAGATGCTGATTCAGACGAATATCATGAACAGACTAATAATGAATCACAACTAAAAGATGTAATTACTGCAGAACAAATGGGAAAAATCAAACTTGAACTATTGAGAACTGGTGTGACAGAAGAACAAATATGCGAAACATATGAAGTGAAATCTTTAAATGATTTCACACAGGAATTCGCTGAACATTGTTTGAAAAAATTATCTATTACTAAGGATAAAAAATAATGGAATGTAAAGCAAATCTTGTTGGGGTGTCAAATGACATCCTAACAGGAAAAATAAATATAACTTTTAGCACATCAGATAAAACCATAACAGATTATATTGATGAAATATCAAACATTGATTTGAATTTGAAAGCTGTTAAATGGCATAAAAAACGTTCATTGGATAGTAATTCATATTGTTGGCATCTATGCACGTTATTAGCAAATAAATTAGGAACATCTAAAAATGAAATATATGAAAAATTTATTCAAGACGAGTCCATATATCAAGAAGATGATAACGGTTTTATTGTTGTATCGGTCAAAGCATGTGTTGATATGTCCAAGATAGACGGTCATTGGAAATATTACAAAGATAGTAAAGATGGAAAATTTAAATCATACATCATGTTAAAAGGTTCAAGTGAATTCAATCAGGAACAAATGAATCATTTTTTACAAATGATTGTAGAAGAATGTCATGCACATGGCATTAGTACAATTACAAATGAAGAAATAAGGAGAATGAACGAACAATGGCATGTAAATCTGTCTTAGTTGATGATATGGAACATTGCTTTGTGTGTGGACAATATTACCCACAAATACACCATGTATTTTTTGGTTCTAAAAGGTCAATATCTGACCGTTTTGGGTATGTAATACCGTTATGTATGATGCATCACACAGGAAGTAAATATTGTCCTCATCAAGACAGAGATATTGATTTAGCATACAAACGTTTTGCACAACGTCATTTTGAATCAACCATTGGCACTAGGAACGATTTTATTAAGTTGTTCAATAAAAGTTACATTATCGATTAAAAAATCGAAAGGAAACGATTTTATGAAAGGATTGATTACAGAAATAATATCAGCTGATTTGAGTGTTAATGAATGTAACGTGAACAAATTAGCTGAAGCGATGAAAAAACATTATTCAGACGCAGAAATCACAACAGATGGCAATTTTGTTTTCTTCTATTTGAAGTTAAAAGACATGCCATATACATCGTACCCACAAACGTATTGGGAACCGGCAGAATTTAATTGTGATGATTGGATATACGAAGAAGATTTTGAAGAATACATATTGCAATTATCAAGTGAATTAGGAATTGACATTGATATTGAAAATTTATCATGCAAAGGAGAATGAAAATTATATGAACAAAGTTATTTTAATGGGACGTTTAACACGTGACCCAGAAACAAGATACACACAAGGTGCTGAATCAATGGCTGTTGCCAAATATACATTGGCCGTAGACAGACGAGGAACAAAAAAAGACGGAGAACCAACAGCCGATTTTATTAATTGTGTTGCGTTTGGTAAGGCAGGAGAATTTGCACAGAAATATTTTCGCAAAGGAACAAAAATTGCTGTGACAGGTCGCATACAAACAGGAAGTTATACCAACAAAGACGGTGTAAAAGTATATACCACAGATGTGATTATTGAAGAACAGGAATTTGCTGAAAGTAAAAACAATAATGATTCTAATGAACAGCCACAATCACAACCACAGCCGATTCAAGAATCATTTATGAATATACCTGAAGGTATAGATGAGGATTTGCCATTCAATTAGAATGCACGATAAAAGGGGAAAACAATGATAAATAGTAAAAACAAAGGAAAATCATTTGAATTAAAGATAGCGCATATATTTCAAGATTGGGGCTATAAAGCAAGACGTACACAACAATTTAGTGGGGCAAATGGTGATGCAGATATTGAAGGTGTACCGTATCTTTCCATTGAATGTAAAGCAAGAGAAACATGGAATGTATATGACTGGATGGAACAGGCCGTAAAAGACTCCCAACGAAACGGCAGAATCCCAACAGTAATTGCCAAAAAGAACAATCATGAAATATTGGTTATCCAACGTTTAGATGATTTTCTTTCTATTTATCGTGAATACGAGGTAAACAGAACACAATTGAATAAAGAAAAAGAAATGTAACCGTAAATCATATATAGCTTACAGGGGGATGAAGCTAATGAATAAAACAGAGAAGGTATTAAAACATTTAAAGAAGTACGGACGCATTACATCAACAGATGCTTTTGAAAAGTATAACGCTACACGTTTATCTGCAATCATATTTGAATTAAGAAAACATTATATGATTCTTACCGAATATGCATATACAGAGGACGAGGACGGAAAAAAATAAGATATGGAATATATAGGCTACATGAACAGAAAGAATGATGAAATATCTTCTATTATGTCAACTAAATATTACATACGGAATTCTTACAATATTTAAATGATATTGAATAGATAGGGGATTATAAATTGAAAGACAATAATTTTATAGTGATTCAAGGGTGGATGGTTAATCAATTGAAATTACAAGGCAATGATTTAATAGTGTATGCACTGATATATGGATTTTCTCAAGACGGTGTATCAGAATTTTGTGGTTCATGTAATTACATCGGAAAATGGTTAAACATGGACAGGCGAAATGTATTAAGGGTATTGCAAAGATTAACAGATAATAATTTTATTATCAAAAAAGATGTTGAAATCGCCCCAAAATTAAAAATGCCACATTATTTAATCAATCAAGAAAAGATTAATAGGTGTGTCAATTTGACACAGGGGGTGTGTCAAAAGGACACAGGGGGTGTGTCAAAATGACACACAATATTAATAAAAATAATAATAGTGATAAAAAAGAATATATAAGCGAAAAAAATCCTAGTGATATAAATTACAAAAATAAATTTAATCAGTTTCCTCAAACTGACTATGATTTTGAAGCTTATGAAAGGGAATTATTAGGACATTAGTTATGGCAAAAGATAAATTATACGATGCAAGAATGGAAGGAATGTGGTTAGCATATAAAACGTTAGTTGAACGTGGTCAAGATGAATTAAAAAATGAAATTATCAAACGTGGGTATTATGGCATTGACCCACGAATGAAGATACAGGAAATGGACAAGATGTTATTAACAACTTGTAATACGATATATAACAACGTTTTGACATGTTCAGCGTATGCTTTAAATTTGGAATTTGGATTTGGTAAGGATAGATTACACAGGTGGAAAAATAAATTTGAAGCTGTGACAGATGATTCTTACGATTGGAATTTTTTAAGCAAACAATATGTTACTATGTCTGATTATGCTGTGTATTTAAATCATGAATATGATTTAGGCATAGATATTAACAGGGTATCAGCCAACGAAGACAGTTTCCAAGAAACAAGGGAAAAACGTGAGGCATATAAACGAGATTTTGTTAATGGCATCATTAATACGTTACGAATAAACGGTTATGAAGATGCAAGTGTATTTCTTGAAAATTATTTAAAATAGTGGGAATTAAAAATGAATATATACAGGGTTACAAATGAAAAAGGGGAATCATTTACAGCTAATACAGATGAATTAATGGATAAATTATATATCACACGTGATTCACTGTATTGGCATGTAAAAACACAAACTCAATATTGTGGGTACATGATTGCAAAAATAGGTACAGACGGCAAGGCTAATAAACCAAAAAAGGAATTGCCACAACAAACGAAAATCAACAATGGATTAAATGATGATTTAGCAAAAGCAAGACAACTAGGATTGTCTTATGGAATGTACAAACTAACGCAAATTAAATAACAACAGGGGGAAAAATAATGGTTGTAAGAGAAAGTAGTTATCAAGATTACGGAATAAATGATGCACAGCTAAAGGATATATTATTACTTATTCGCAACGATGCGAACTCACAAAAATTATTTTTACAATGTTGTCAAGAAATAAAATTGGAATTGTTGTTAGCAAATCAAATATGGTATAGCCTAACCGGACGGGCATCATATGATGATTTGGAAAAAATACAGGATATGTTGATTTCAAAAGTGGATTTTTATGCGTATCGTAGAAAGGCAATTGCACGTTTTTATGATGAATTAAAAAAACAAAAATTGATACATAAAGAATTGGACGGTCAAATGCATTTTGATGAATTGAAAATATAAGGATGGCAAATATGAATTATAAGCATGTTTTAACGAGCGATGTTGATAATTTAAATCTTATCCAGTACATGAAAAAAATTATAAATGAATCAGACCAAAAAGGAACATGTATTGATTTAGAAACAGATGACGGATTTAGGATAAGAATTGAGGTACAAAAAAATGAATAACAAAAAATTAAATTTAGAAAGTTTTAATGACATTTTATTTGGTGCATTAAATGACCAATCACCAAAAGCGAAAAAAGAATTATTGCTTGCTGAAATAAAAACAGCAAATGCAATATTAAATAAAAACATATATGATTTATTGGATGAATTAGATGAAAGACATTATGAATCAGAACAATTCACAAGGATCCATAACATTAAAAGCAACATCGAAATATTAATGAAACAATATGAGGAACTATAAAATGAATGAAAAAAATGAGGAATGAACCATTTTATAAAACCACACCAACAATGCGTGATTATGAATCATATGTGCGTATGAGTGAATATACTAATGGTTGGAATGATGCTATGGATTATATCTTTCCGGAAGAAAAACTAAAACGTGAAAAGGAAAAAAAGAAAAGTAGTTTTACTGTAATCGAGAAAGATAATTGACTAATAGAACAACAGGAATAGGGAACATAAAATGGCAGATAAGCACACAATGAGTGATTTGTACCAAATGCAAAGTTTACCATTATCAGCAAAGGTACGAATGACAGAATATAGAATTAGACAATGGGTTGATATGTATGGAGAAGATGGAGTGTATATCAGTTTTAGTGGTGGAAAAGATAGCACTGTTTTACTTGATATAGCAAGAAATATATATCCAAACTTAAAAGCTGTATTTGTTGATACAGGACTTGAATATCCCGAAATAAGAGATTTTGTTAAGACGTTTGATAATGTGGATTGGTTAAGACCAAAGAAGAACTTCAAACAAGTCATAACAGAATACGGTTATCCATTTATTTCAAAAGAAGTGTCAGATAGGGTTGACGGAGCAAGAAAATATCTTGAAAATCTGTTAGACAGACAGACAGACAGACAGACAGACAGACAGACAGACAGTGCCGTATGCAACTCATATAGCGGATATTCTAGGATTAGACAGACGGAAGAACAAGTTAAATCCATTATTTCAAGCCTTAAAAATGGGGAATATCCCTAACAAAGATATCAAAGATACATCATCAAGATTTAGAATGACTATTGGAGAATACAACAAGTCTGATGGTACAAAAAGTGATTTTAATTATTCAAAATATATGTATTTTTTATATGCACCTTTTAATATTTCATCAAGATGTTGCAATGTTATGAAAAAAGAACCAGTACATAAATATGCGAAAGAGACTGGAAGAAAACCAATGACAGGACAACAAGCTAGTGAAAGTCGATTAAGAACACAACAATGGTTAAAAAATGGTTGCAATGGTTTTCATATGAAAGCACCTATAAGTAATCCAATGTCTTTTTGGACTGAGCAAGATGTATTACTTTATATCAAAGAATACAATGTGCCTATTTGTTCTGTATATGGCGAAGTAGTAAGCGCTGATTTTGACGAATTAGAGCAGATAGACGGACAGATAAACGTATCTGATTTAGGTATCTTTGACAAGGAAAGACCATTATTAAAGACCACAGGTTGTTCAAGGACAGGGTGTATGTTCTGCGGATATGGTTGCCACCTAGAGAAAGGCAAAGGAAGATTTGAAATGATGAAAGAAACACATCCAAAGCAATATGATTATATAATGCGACCACTTGAACAAGGTGGATTGAATTATAAAGAGGTTATAGATTGGATAAACAAAAATGGTAAGTTGACTATAAGGTATTAGCCTTGCAATCAGTTATCGCAATCGAGAAAGATTGTTAATTAGTGAGGTGTGAATATGGAAAATAAATATATAGATGACATGATACAGTGGGCATTAGATAATAATCTGTATACAGAATTTTGTAAAGAAATATTACACGATAAACATTATAGCATTTGGTTAATGAATAATGCCCTTGTACGAAGATTTGGGTATTTTGTATTAGAACATATGAAGCCGTAATAAAAAAACTGAATAGTGAGGTAGAAAAATGTATTTACACAAAATAAATGACAATAATTATGTGAATATAGATTTGATTACAGAGATATATTGGCATACAAAAAATAACAGTTGGTGTTATGAGGTAGCAGGGCGAGAATGTCCTACTCTTATTTCAGAAGAAGAGAAAAATAAACTAGTGGCTGATATGACACGTTAACAACCGAAAACGAGGTGTGACATGGGAAAAGAAAAAACAAGAATATGCTGTAATTGTGGGCATTGTATAAGAGTCAAAGATTCAGAAGGAATGGTTAAATACAATCAGTGCGAGATTGACGGTAAGTATCTCGGATATATCGACACTATGGAAGGGTGGTGTCGAAGATGGTGTAAAGACCACTTTGGGGATGAAAAGAGAAAGATATGTAATTAGTGAGGTGAAAAATGAGAATTAACGTTAATTGGTATGGTATCAAAGAATTTATTACCAAAGGAGAAAATTTGAACAATGGATGGTGGTATATTCTGATGGATGGAGAGTACCATCATATAGAAGAAAAATATGTCTCGATAATAAATTGAAAAAGATAATTAACTAGCGAGGTTGGAGAAAATGGGATATGTATTTGATTGTCCGTACTGTAAAAAAGGTATCACAGTAGAAGGACACGAGTATGATAAAAGAGTAAAAGAAGATGTATTGAATAAACTACAAAGGATATTTGAACAAAGAAAAGCATTTTATACGCAAGAAGAGGTTTTGAATGTAATTGATTTTGTGAGGGAGAAAGAATTATGACTTTAGGAGATTTTATAAAAAGAGTTGATTTGGAAAGGGACAAAGATAAAATAGTTCTTTTCCGTGACGAATTGTGTGGTTGGTGTAATACGGAATTAGAAGTTTCAGATGATTACATTGTTATTACAATGTCTAATGATAATTCACCATTTAGTGATGATAAGTAGTCAGAAATCGAAAACGAAAGAGGAATAAGCATGAGCGAAGAAAGTAAAGAAAAGCTGTGAATGATTTCTATGACATGATTTTCAATCAAGGATATAATAAAGCACTTGATGATTTTAGGAAGTTAGCGAATGAATGTCTATATGATGATACTTTAGGGGATTTTGCTATAACTGATGGAGATATTGACACAATTATTGAACAACTAAGGAAGTGATGAAATGAATTGCAAATATTGGAATGAACAACATCAAGAGTGTTCAGTTAACAACAATACTTATGAGCAAGGCTACAATCAAGCACTTGATGATATCAGTAAAGAGATAGATGAATTAGACCGTATGGGTGGTGGAATACTTGATTTGAAGTATGTAATAGAACAATTAAGGAAGTGATTAAATGATAAGTGCAGAGCATAGAATGGAACTGAGCGAACAGCTAGACGATATGATTGATTTAGTTTATAACCAAGCCATTGATGATTTTATGGACTCATTAAAAAATGAGTGGGCTATAGACTCTATATTATGTGCAACAGATAAGTATAAGCTGAT
>JAZLJM010000026.1:0-28622 GCA_045617805.1 Pseudobutyrivibrio sp. | reverse complement strand
TTTAAATTTCCTTTTGGGGCGGACAGCTTTATATACTTCTCAGAATTCCTAAATCCTGTGGCTCGTGCCATCCATACTTACATTTTTGCTCTAAAGTGAGCTTAGAAAATTCGACAAGTCCTTTGCTAGATTATTCCCATCCGCTGCCATGGACGGCAGCGGAAGGCTGAGCAGGCATACGATGTAACTTCTCAGACGGTGGGAATAATCTTGCAAAGGACTTGTCTAATTTTCTTAGTGAACGGTATGAGCAAAAATGTAAGTATGGATGGCACGAGCCACAGGATTTGGGAATTCCCCCTCAACCTACAAAGCTGTTCGCCCCAAAAGGAAATTTAAAAAAATTGTCGAAGCCGCGGCTAAGACACTCATATCTGCGGGACTTGCTATGCAGGATTTCTTAACGGATTTGACAATTGCACGCACAGGTGTATGGCAACCTTCAAAAGCTTGGACATATTATAATAAAGTAGATGAACGCAGAAAAACATAAATTGCAGTACCAGATTAGAAGGGCATCCTCCAAAACAAGAGAGTCGAAAGACGCCATAACTGTAAGGCAAGGTGGAAGTGGATTTTTAAAGATTTGATAATTATAGGGCAACAGGTATGGCAGTTTTGAACCAACTAGGGTAAATTAGTAGTATGTGTAGGGTGTGAAAAAGAATATTTGATGAAGGATAGAACTATGACAGACTTAGAAAAATACTACAACAAATTTAATGAGGAAAAGCGACTAAATTCGCGACATGGCCACGTGGAATTTGTTGTGTCGATGAAGTATATTCATATTTATTTGCAAAAACTGCAAGAGAGCTTAGGTGCTAAGGAGAATGTTAGGATTCTGGATATTGGTGCAGGCACTGGAAGATATAGTGTACCACTTTCTGAGGAGGGGTACGACGTAAGTGCTGTAGAACTTGTAAAATACAATCTCGGGATTTTGAAGCAAAAGGGTAGTAGGGTAAAGGCATTTCAAGGAAATGCTTTAAAGCTAAAAAGATTTGAGGATGAATCATTTGATTTGACACTTCTTTTTGGACCGATGTATCATTTGAAGACGCAGGATGAACAGCTTCAGGCATTAAAGGAAGCAAAGAGGGTTACAAAAAAAGGTGGCTATATTTTAGTTGCGTATGTGATGAATGAGTATGCATTTTTGACGTATGGGATAAAGGAACAGCATGTGCTTGAAAATATAAAAGAGGGACGATTGGATGAAAGCTTTCATACGGTGCCACTTGAGGATGATTTGTATCATTTTATGAGGTTGGAGGATATAGATAGGGTTAATGAGTTGGCGGAATTAAAAAGAGAACTGATAATTTCTCCAGATGGTCCTGCGAATCATATGAGACAACAGTTGAATGCTCTTTCGCAAGAACAGTATGAAGCTTTTGTTGAGTATCAGTTGGCTGTTGCAGAACGTATGGATTTGATAGGAGCGGGTGGACATACAGTTGATATATTGAAAAAAGTGTAAGTAGGTGCAAATTGCACCTATTTTTTATGGTGATGCGTATTGACAAAAGAGGTGAAGTGTATTATAAGTGTATCAACACAAATAGTACAGCTAGAGTGTTGAGGGTGATTCTTAATGAGGAGAAAGGAGGAATCCCATGATTCAGCTTAATTATAGAGATTCTAGACCAATATATGAGCAGATAAAGGGTGGATTAAGAAAATTAGTGATGACAGGCGCGATAAAGACGGATGAGAAATTGCCGTCAGTGCGTGAGTTGGCTACTCAGATGTCAATTAATCCAAACACAATTCAAAAAGCGTATAAGGAATTGGAGCAGGAAGGATATATCTATACAATTTCGGGCCGTGGAAGCTTTGCAGCAAAACGGACAGATGTTGTAAGGGAAAGGGATGAAGAGCTTATGAAACAGTTTGATGAGATAGTTAAGGAGCTTTTATATTTGTATGGTGATAAGGATACCCTTATCAGACGAATTGAAGAACTGTCAGAAGGAGGAAAACCAGATGATACAGGTAAATAATGTTGTAAAAAAGTTTGGCGATTTTACTGCTTTGGATGGGTTGAATATTCATGTGCCTAAGGGCGCTATTTATGGTTTGGTAGGACCTAATGGGGCAGGAAAATCTACGATAATTCGCCATTTGTGTGGCGTGTATAAACAGGATTCAGGTGAGGTTTTTATTGATGGAAAGCCTGTATATGAAAATCCTGTAAATAAGTGTAGCTTTGTGTGTATTCCTGATGAGGTGTTTTATTATACTCAGGCAAATACACTTGATATGTTGAAGATGTATAAGGGACTTTACCCATCTTTTGATGAAGAGCTGTTTTATAAGATAGTAGATTGCTTTCCATCGATTGATTTAAAGAAAAATATCAGAAGCTTTTCAAAGGGCATGCAAAAACAGGTTGCATTTATGCTTTCAATTGCATGTAGGACTGATGTCTTGATTTTGGATGAGCCGGTAGATGGGCTTGATCCTGTTATGCGTCGTCAGGTCTGGAGTATTTTGATGTCAGAGGTTGCAGAAAGAGAATTGACAGTGCTGGTTTCCTCTCATAATTTGCGTGAGCTCGAGGATGTATGTGACCATGTGGGAATTATGTCAAGAGGGCAAGTGATTATAGAAAGGTCGCTTGATGAACTACAGACTTCAATTTCAAAAATTCAGATTGCATTCGAGGATGAAATGCCAAATCTTCCAGATGAGCTTGATGTAGTGAGTAAGGTGAAGAGTGGAAGAGTGTATACGCTGATTATTCGTGGAAACTGTGAAGAGATAAAGATGAAATTAGAGTCACTTAATCCTCTTCTTATTGATGTACTTCCGCTTTCACTTGAAGAGATATTTATTTATGAATTAGGAGGTGAGGATTATGAAGTCAAAGAAGTCATGCTTTAATTTTACAATTTTCAAGAAAAATATATCGAGAACATGGTTCATAAGCCTTATCTATTTTTTGATTATGGCACTTCAGTTGCCAGTAGGCTATTGGCTTTCAGTTACAGGTAGTAATGACTTTGATTTAAAAATGGGCTATGATGCGAAGTATCATTTGCTACAGGTGATTTCGAGTCAGGGTACATCGGTGCTTGTATTTTTAATGGTTCCGATTTTTATGCTTGTAATTTTTAGTTATCTTTATTTCAAAAAGGATAACTATATGATACATAGCTTTCCAGTTAATAGGAAAACTCTTTTTGTTACAGGCTGTGTGACGGTGCTTGTTGAACTTATTGTTCCAACGCTGTTAAATGGTTTGATTTTGACAGGTATGGCTGTGAGCGATCATGTGCCTTATGTTGGTGCAATTTGGTATACGATACTTAGTATTGTTGTAGCGATTGTATTCTTTGTAGGATTTATGTCATTTGCAATGATGCTTTCGGGACAAATAGTGACAGCGGGTATATTTTACCTGATTTTGAATTTTTCATATCTTATTATTGATTTTATTTTTAGGATACTAATTTCAGCTTTGTATTTTGGTATGGAAAATTATCCAGGTGATATCAAAGTTAATTTTATGACACCTATTGCTTATTTAGTTAGTGAGGTCGGAATTAGTCTTAAGTTAAACTGGAATGAATCGTCTGATTTTATCACAGGCTTGGATGTGACATATAGAGGCGGCTTGGTTATGGTAGGCTTTGTGGTGGCAGCGGTTGCCTTCTATGTTCTTGGATATCTATTTTATAAATACAAAAAGCTTGAGACAGTCAGTGATTTTATTGCAGTAAGATTTGTTAAGCCTATTTTTACAGTTGGTATTTCATTCTTTGTAGCTGCTGTTTTATCTGGACTGACATTATCTTTGATAAAGGATAGCGTTCAGATGAGCTATAATTTTGCCTATGTATTTATTGGCATTGCGATGGTGATTTTTGGCGCAATATTGTTCTTTGTTACTCTTATGCTGATGGAAAAAAGCTTTAGAGTATTTAAGAAAAAGAATGTGTTATTGTGCGTGGCTTATAGCGTAGCGAGTGTACTTGTTATTTTTGCACTCAGAGGAGATTTCTTTGATATTGAAAATAAGGTTCCAGAAAGTGAAGAAATTGTCTGGGCAGGAGTAAATATAGGAAATACATACGTATTTGAAAATCCAGAAGATGTCGAAGAAGTGCTAAAAATGCATAGGGTAATTCTTGATAATCAAAAAGAAATCAGAGATATGAAATATGAAAAAAATATCAATGATCGAGCAAAATATTTGGCACTTAAATATAAATTAAAGGATGGATCTGTGATGAATCGCACATACATTCTTTCAGAAGAAGTTGATAAGTATGGCGACAAATATGAAAAAACTATAGGAACTATTTCAAGTGTAGTAAATAATCCAGTTTACATTAAAGATCATGTACTTGGCGGATTTTATGATTCAAGTGATGTTTTAGATTTGACATTTAGTGATGCAAAGTTAAATGAAGAGTCGGGATATTATGAGATGAATCCAATCAAACAGGATTTTGCCAGCGCTGATGAAAAGGTTAATGTATATAACAATATTTATGCAGCGATTCTAAAGGATATTGATGAAGGAAATCTTATGATAACTCACATGGATGATTATGATGAGGACAATGATTACTTCAATGATGTGAATTTTACATTGCGTTCAAATGTTGGGCCTATAATTCTAGATGAGGATATTTTCTGGGGTTATGATGATGCGGATAATATGGGCACAAATGAAAAGTATGTAAATATTGTTTTGAATCCTGGGGCAAAGAACACGATAAAGGCACTTATTGATAATGGAATAATTCCAGAGGATTATCAGTTTGTAACTTATAAAACTGTTCTCGAGGCAGAAAACGTAGATTAATAATTAATTTTTAAAGTTCAAAATAGAGCTGTCACATAGGTGGTAGCTCTATTTTTTGTGCAGGTGTAGGGGGAGTTTTTTATACAGCTTTGTAAATTTATCTATTTGATTATGATAATAGTGTGAATTCTATTGCAGTAATTGAGGAAAAGTATTTAAATTATTTTTAGGATATATGATAGGGTTATATGTAGAAATCTGCCTAAATTATTATACGTATTTTTGTCGATAATTTTTCAATTAGGTGTAAAGTTTTGAAAAAATGAGTCGATAAGTATAGTGAATAGATAAATAAGTAGGACAGAATTCATAAGTAACAAGCGGTTTTATCTATAGATGCAAAAAGGAAGGAGTGTTTTGTTATGCGTATAGAAGCTTATAATCAAGTAGCACAGCTATATCAGACAAGCAACACAAAGAGTACAGCTCCAACATCAAACGCTTCAAAAATGGGACGCGATCAGGTTCAGATTTCGTCAACAGGTCGTGATTATCAGATTGCAAAGAATGCAGTTGCAGAGGCAGATGATATCCGTGAGGATCTCGTAGCAGATGTAAAGAAGCGTATGAAGAATGGTACTTATGAAGTAAGTACAGATGATTTTGCTGAGAAATTATTGGCAAAGATGAATTCAATTTTCTAAGCAAGTGAGGATTTTGTGTGGCTAGTTTAATTGATGAATTAGTAGAATCTCTTGAAAAGGAGACAAAGCAGTATGAAAAGCTCATCTCTTTGAATGATGAGAAAAAGGATTCGATTATCTATCAAAAGATAGATGTGCTTGAGAGTATTACTGCCACTGAGCAGGAGATAGCAGATTCATTACTTGACTTTGAGAGGGAGCGCGCAGATATTTTGAAGAAAATAGCTGGCGTAATGGGAAAAAATGGTGAAGAGATTACCGTATCATGGATGATAGATAATCTCGGCGACCAGCCTGTAGAGCAGCAGAAATTAATGAATGCTCGCAGCAAACTTGTTGAAGTGGCAAATAAGATGCAGACTTTAAATATTCAAAATCAGAATCTTTTAAAGCAGGCTCTTGAAATGGTTGAATTTGATATTACATTACTTAAAAGTTCACGCCAGGCGCCACAGACATCTAATTATGGCAAGGATGCTTTTACTACAGGGAACATTTTAGGTGGCTCGGGTTTTGACGCCAAACAGTAGGGATAAGGATGTCCTAATACTATTTTAGAAGCTGGCAGTATGGGTTTCTATGATAATGGAGGATTGTTCTTATGGCTAACGGATTTGGAAGTTTATGGGTTGGGACCTCGGGTCTTCAATCAGCATCACACGCACTTAATACAACAGCAAATAACCTTTCGAACGTTAACACAGAGGGATACGTTCGCGAGCAGGTTGTTTTCGAAGATAGAAGTTATTTAAAAATAGGAACTGCATCAATTAGTGTTCAGAGATCTGGACTCGGTGTTGATGTGGGCACAATCGTCCATGCACGCGATATCTTTTTAGATCAAGCATATCGTACTGAGGGTGGACGATATTCTTTTTATTCGGCAAGCTCAGAAGCAGTACAAGAGGTACAGACGTATTTGCAGGAGATGGATGGAAAGAAATTTCAGGAAGCACTCGAGGATTTCTATGGTGCCTTCGCTGAATTCGCAAAGGATCCATCCGACACTACAAATCAGGATCTTGTAATGCAAAAGGCTAGCCTTTTTTTGTCTCGTTCACAGGCAGTTGAAACGGGATTTGAAGATTATCAGACTATTATCAATCAAAAAATTACCGATGATGTAAACAGAGTAAATGAAATCGGAAATGAGATTGTTAAATTAAATAAAAGAATTCAGGCAATTGAAGCCGGCAAGGTAGAGAAAGCCATGGATTTACGAGATAAAAGAGATTTGCTTTTAGATGAACTCTCAGGACTATGCAGAATGTCATATCACGAGACGGTAGATGGAATTGTAAAGGTTGAAATCGAGGGTGTTGAGTTCATTGATGAGATGAATTGCAATAACATCGGACTTGATAAGGATTTGAGAACAGGCTTTGTAACACCGTACTGGCCGAGATTTTCTGATATTCAAAATGAAGAATACTACCCGGTTTTTTCTATGGAAAATATTTCAGCAGAACAGGGCTCAGATTTAGGTGAGATAAAAGCACTTTTACTTGCTAGAGGAGATCATCAGTCAGGCTTTCTTGAATTTTATGGGGTGCCTGCTGACAGATATGAGGCTGGAATTGGCAATTCTGTTATGCTTAATTCTCAGGCGGAGCTTGATACTTTGATTCACAAGCTTGTTACTACAATAAATGATTTGTATAGTCCGATTGACCAGGCTGCTACAGTTTATGGAAATACAGCCGCAGATTTTTCGGAAAAGACAAAGATAGATCTTGATGTTGCTGATGATACAAAGCTTAGATTTGTTGATGAGGATGGAAATGATGTCGGACGTGTTTGTGATATCTATAATGCCGACGTAGGAAGCGATGGAGAGCTTCCACCTCGTGAACTTTTTGTTAGAAATGGAACATCCAGATATACAACAAAAACAATTTATGTAAAGGATCAGGATGGTAACAATGTAAAAGATGCCGAAGGCAATGATGTTACAGTGAATATGTATGTCTACAATGAAGAGACTATGAATTATACTGATCGTGCTGGCGTGAATAGAACAGTTTTTGCTGATGGATATACATATTATACAGGTGATACGATTCTTGATACATCTTGCTGTTATGCGTTAAAAAATATTTCTGTTAATGAGGAATTGGTAGAAAATAGATCGAATTTGCCACATAAAAAATTTTTAGACCAGCTTACAATTGATTATGAACTTGGTGATGCACTTGAAAAAATGTGGACAAATCAGGAGTTTCACCTTAATCCTGCTGATACGACACCTTGTAGCTTTGGAGAGTTTTACACAAAATGGATTGGCGAAATTGCTACAACAGGAAGTGTCTATGAAACTACAACAACCTCTTTAGAGGGGACAAAAGAACAGATTGACTTTAGTCGCCAGGGAGTTATCGGTGTTTCGTCAGATGAAGAACTGACAAATATGATTAAGTATCAATCAGCCTATAATGCATCAAGTAGATTTATTAATGTAATTAATGAAATGATTGAGCATATCGTTACAAGTCTCGGTCATATATAAAACATAGAAAGGAAATAGCCTATGTCTTCAACATTTTTTGGACTTACAATTTCAGCTTCGGGTTTAAATACAGCTCAGGCTCAGATTAATACAACTGCAAATAATATTTCAAATGTTCAGACAAATGGATACTCTAAGCAGATTGTAAACACGGTGGCATCGTCGGCTCTTCGCTGCTATCAGAGCTACGGTACTACGGGAACTGGTGTCGAGGCTGTTTCTGTTACTCAGTGTCGTGATTTATATTACGATGAAAAATATTGGAACAATCAGTCTGAAGTGGGTTTTTACGATAAGAAGATGTATTACATGGAACAGCTTCAGAGTTATTTCTCAGAGACTGGTTCTACAACTGGATTTTCAACAATCTATGCAAAAATGTTTAATGCAATGAGCACTTTGCAGGGAAATGCTGGTGATAATACAGTAAGAAAACAGTTTATTGCTGATGCAAAGGAATTGATGACATATTTTAATGGTATCAATACAAAGCTAAAGCAGCTTCAGAGTTCAGTAAATGATGAGATAAAAACGGCAGTCGATGAAGTAAATGCAATTGCGGAAAAGATTGCGATTTTAAATAAGCAGATAAATGTAATTGAGCAGGGAAATACAAAGGCGTGTGCAAATGAGCTTCGCGACCAGAGAGCACTTCTTATAGATGAGCTTTCTGAATATGTAACAACTGATACAAAGGAAGTACCTATTGTTAATTCAAATTATCCGGATATGCCTACTGGAGCAACTTATTATACTGTCTATATTAATGGACAGCTTCTGGTTGATAACTATGAATTTAATACTCTTGGCGTTAAAGCAAGAGCACATGAGGAAGCCTATAATCAGTGTGACGTTGAGGGACTTTATGATATTGTTTGGGCGGAGGATGGCAACGGCTTTAATCCTGTGAATTCTGTCAACTCGGGTTCAATTAAGTCAATGTTTGAAATGCGTGATGGAAATAACTGTGAAAACATGAAGGGTAAGGTTGTTTCTTCAACATCTGATTCAATCACAATTACAAATGTTTCAGATAATTTAATTAATGAATTGAATATCGCTTCGACAGGAGCTTTTTATGTAAATAACACAGAGTATATGTATAAGGATTTTTCCATTACTACAAATGCTGATGGCAATATCGATACAATTACTTTTAATCTTGTAGATGGAGTGGGATTATCTGATGATGAGTGTTCAAAGCTTGCGAATAAGGAGCTTGTTTGCGGTAAGTCAGTAGATTTTATGGGAATAGCTTATTATCAAAATCAGATGAGCATTTTTCTTAGAAACTTCTGTGAGGCTTTTAATACAATCGAAGAAAGTGGCGTAGATGCCAATGGCGATCCAATGAGTGCGTTTTTTGTTGCAAAGGATATTGCAACAGGTGATGAGCTCACAATGACAGATGATAAAAAGAGCTCTACTTTGACAGCCGGTGGTAATTTTTACTATAGACTCACAGCAGAAAGTGCTGCTATCGCTTACCGAACTGATAAGGATTCAAGTCTTTTTGCTGTTACGACAAAGGAAAATTATTCATCAGGTCAGGATGCGGCAGACCTTGTTGTTCAGTTGCAGAGACTTCAGTCGAAGGAAGTGATTTTCAGAGGTGGCGGTGGTGATTCATTCCTTCAGTGTATGTATGCAGATATCACTGTTGATACTCAGGAGTGCGAGGTCTTTTCTGAAAATTATGCAAATATAAAAATTACAATTAATAAGCAGAGAATGTCGGTTTCAGGCGTTGATGAGGATGAAGAAGCGCTTGATTTGATAAAATTTCAAAATGCATATAATCTTTCCTCTAAATGTATTTCAGTTTTTACCGAAATATATGATAGATTGATATTAGAGACAGGTGTATAAAAATTCTAGGCACGGACGCCATTATCAGAATTACTCAAACGGACTTGAGCAAATACCTAATTGAACTATGGATTAGGAGGGACAACTATGAGAGTAACAAATAATATGATAATGAAGAACGCTGCTTCAAATATAAATGCTACTAAGGAGCATGTGGATAAAAAGAATACCCAGATGACTACTCAGAAGAAGATTTCAAAGCCTTCCGAGGATCCAGTAGTAGCCGTACGTTCACTTCGATTAGCTACCACATTATCACAGGTGGGTCAGTATTATCAGAAAAATATTCCTGATGCTTCGTCATGGCTTGATGTGACAGAATCTTCTCTTTTAAATATCAGAGGTGCACTAGAGGATTGTAGAACTCTTGCAGTAAAAGGTGCGCAGGATTCTTTATCACAGACAGATAGAGAGACAATCCGTACACAGCTTGAAAAGCTGCAGGGGGCAATTTTTGATGAAGGAAATGCTGACTATGCTGGACGTACTGTTTTCACAGGCTTTAGAACAGATAGCAATCTGACATTTACAGAAGATGAACTTAAAACTTCGTATGATATTAAGCAAAGCTTTAAGGCTAGTGAGGCATTAAAAGAGCATAGATATTATGATGGTGTAGAAAAAATCCCTACAACAGTTGATGAGCTAGCGGCAACAGACAATATCAAGGATGTTGTAGAAAGTGATTTTTATAGAATCAGACTTGGATATGACAAAATAGATTCAAATGGTTTGCAGAGCTTGAAGCTTACATATGGCGCTTCTTCAAAGTATGCTGGTTCTGAGGTTGAGTTTGCGAGAACAGAAACAGTTGATGCGAGTGGAAATGTTACATATTCATATCCTGCAGGAATGCATATTACAAAAACTGACAATTCGGTTACACCGCCAGCTACTGAAGAAGATGATTGGATTTTTAATGTATATCCAAATGAAACAGCTTGGGCAAATGCCACTCCAGATACAGTTGGTAAGGAACTCGATCCTAAGGAAATCATTTTCATAGAAGAAACGGGCGAGTTTATATTTGGTGATGATATTGCTTCTGAGCTTATGAAAAATGATATGAAGGTAGATACTTTATATTCAAAGACAGGCTTTGATAAAGGATTGCTTCGTCCTGAATATTACTACGATTGTACAAAGACAGCAGATCCGATGGATGTCAGAGTGCCAACAGATTATACAAAATTTAATCCAGACGGTACACCTATTAATTTTGATATCCAGTACACAGTTGCTATGGGGCAGACGATAAATATCAATACAGAGGCTTCTAATGTTTTTGATACATCAATTCAGAGAGATTTAGGAGAAATGCTTAATGCAGTAAATGCATCATTAGCTGCACATGAAAAATTAGATACATTAAATGCAATGAAAGCGGAGTCCCAATATGCGTCAGAGGATTGTCAAAAGCAGCTTGCTACATGGATAGAGGCTACAAAAAAGGAAGCAGATTTTGCCGATGACAATTTACAAAAACTTTATGACACAGAAATTGGAAAGTTTGATACATATTATGCTAAAATGAATTTAGCGATTACAGATTTGGGCTGTAAGACAGATTCGCTTAAGCTTACCAAAACAAGAGTAGGCGATCAGCAGGAAACAGTTCAGGATCTTCAATCTCAGAATGATGATATTGATTTTTCACAGATTATCATTGATTACACAGCAGCGTATACTGCTTATCAGTCATCTTTGACAGCGGCTGGAAAGCTTGGGGATGCATCATTACTTAAATACATTTAAAGGAGAATATCAATGCGAGTAAACACTAGGTTATTTGGGGAAATTGAAATAGCTGATGACAAAATCATTGAGCTTGTTCATGGTTTGATCGGATTTCCGGACATGAAGAGGTATACATTGATTTTTGATGAGGAGAAAAAGGACAAGGGAAATATCATGTGGCTTCAGTCGCTTGACGAGACTGATTTTGCAATGCCAGTTATGATGCCTAATCTTGTAAAACCAGATTACGCACCAGTAATTGATGACGAGGCGCTTAAGCCACTTGGAAGCCTTGAGCCTGAGAACACTTATGTACTTGTTTCAGTACGTGTGCCAAAGGATGTAAAGGAAGCTTCAATCAATTTGAAGGCTCCAATTATTATCAATACCGAGACATTGATTGGAGATCAGATTATTATTGATGGTGATGAGCCAATCAGATTTCCTATATACAATTCATTAAAGGGAAAGGACGGTGAATAACGATGTTGGCATTAACAAGAAAAACTGGTGATGCAATCATGATCAACAACAACATCGAGATTACAGTTCTTGAAGTTCGTGGAGATCAGGTAAAGATTGGAATTTCAGCACCAAAGGAAGTATCAATTTATCGTAAAGAGGTATACTTAGAGATTCAGAAGGAAAATGAAGAAGTTATGAACATGTCTGGAATCGAAGCATTACAGAATTTACTTTAGAGTTCAAGGGAGTGGACATTTTTTTGTCTGCTCCTTTTTGTATTTTAAAGAAAAAAACACAAAAGTAGTATAAACTTTCTATAAGGGGATTCCGATAACAAAATTAGAGGTACACTATTTATCCCATAGATACAAGGATGTATAAGGTTTCTGCCAGGGTCGGTCAAGTGGGCGACTAAGCAGAATTGGAGGTGTGAAATGAGTATTATAGGCGAAATTAGTAGCGTAAAACAATCAAATAGCTACCAGGGACAAGGAAGTTCAGTTAAAGCGCCACAGGTTGCAGAAAAAGGCAGTCTTGAGAATTCTTTAAAAAAAGAAGCTGTTTTTACTGACGTAAAGTTTGACGAGAAAAACAATAGAAAAGACCAGGTTTCTGAAAAAGAAACAGAGGGCAACAATGGAGCAAATTCTTCCTTGAAAGAAGCTGTTAGCCAAATTAATTCTCTTAGTAATTCTTGTGAGGCAATTTTTGGCATACACGAGGGAACGAACCGAGTAATGATTAAGATGGTTGACAAGGTTACAAAAGAAGTCATCAAAGAATATCCAGCCGAGAAGACGCTTGATTTAATTGCAAAGGCTTGGGAGATGGCAGGCATCATGGTGGACGAAAAGAGGTAGGAGGAAAGTAATATGGCAATTCGATTATCTGGTCTTGCTTCGGGTCTTGACACAGAGGCGATTGTTGGGGCATTAGTATCTGCATATTCGTACAAAAAGGATAAGTATACTAAAGCGCAGACAAAGCTATCTTGGAAGCAGGAAGCATGGCAATCATTAAATACAAAAATAAATACATTATATAAATCAGTTGGTAATTTACGATACAGTTCATCTTATTCTGCAAAGAAATGTACTGTATCCGATACAACAAAAGCAAGTGTTATTGCCTCTGATTCATCAATGCTTGGCACTCAGAGCTTAAAAATCAAGAAGCTTGCAAAGGCTGCATATCTTACTGGTGCAAAGTTGAATGAAGGAACTACTGAAAAATTTCAGGGTACTTCTACTTTGGTCAGCTTGGGTTATGATGTTAAGGGTGCAGCAGGACATATTGAGGTAAATACAAAGGGCAAGACAACGACAATTGACGTTGATGCAAACACTACAATTTCTCAGTTTGTCAAAAAGCTTAATGATGCAGGTGTTAAGGCAAATTTTGATGAGGCGAACCAAAGAATTTTCGTTGCTTCTGATGGTACTGGAATTGAGAATGACTTTAAAATCGCAGCCACAAATGCCGGTGGTGTAAAAGCTTTAAGCTGTATGGGTCTTATGACAAATGATATTAGTGCTTACGATAGTTATGCAGATTTGTTTGGAATTACAGGACCTACATATGATGTAGATGCAGCATATGCACAAATTACTGAAAAAGTAAAAGAGCTTAAAGGTGCATATTATGCAAAGGACAAAAAGCCTGAGACAGACGAAGATAGAGCTGAAATTGCAGCAGCAAAGGCTACTTTAGCGGATCCTGAGAATAAGAAATGGTTAGAATTTTTTAACTATAGTGAGGATGAGTGGTGCACAAAAACTGCCGATGAAATTAAAGAAGCAGCTTTGTCTAAGCTTGATACTGGTTTAAAGTTAAATGGAACTGTTACAGGGGTAGCATCGGGAAGTTCTTTTGCTGAAGTGGCAGCGCTTGGTGAATATAATGCATTGGGCGATTTAGATGTCAATAGCACAAATCAAAAGATTAAGGACTTTTTAGATGGTGTTGCAAGTGCTTATGCTGATATCAAGAAATATTCGGACCCAGTAGAGGGTGAAACTGATGATGAAAAGACAGCACGCGAGGCATCATTAGAGGATGCGAAGGAGCGACTTGCAAATCTTTTAGATGATACAGCTAATCAGGATATAAAATCTTATCTTGAAACAAATTGCAATTTTGAATTTGCAAAATATGGTGAAGATAATTTTGAATCAGCTTGTAGTTTTAATATTTCAAATACGGATGCTGATAGAACATCACTTGCAAAGAAAATTACAGATACAATTGCATTTGCAGATTCGCTCGTTAATTTAACACCTACAATTGATACGACAAGACTTGCAAATAGAGTTGATGCAGAGGATTCACT
The DNA here is from genome assembly GCA_045617805.1 of Pseudobutyrivibrio sp. Taxonomy (GTDB): domain Bacteria; phylum Bacillota; class Clostridia; order Lachnospirales; family Lachnospiraceae; genus Pseudobutyrivibrio. The sequence continues at coordinate 14,253 of JAZLJM010000026.1, read as the reverse complement.
TGTAGAGTTAAATGGTGCAGAATTTACAGGCTCATCAAATAGTCTTTCAATTAATGGACTTACAATTGAATGTCTTGCTACTACTGCAAATTCAAATGCACCTGATGGTTTTGATTCTATTACAATCACAACATCAACAGATACAAGTGGGTTATACGATACAGTAAAGAATTTTCTTTCTGAATATAATTCAATAATCAATGAGATGATGCAGCTTTACAATGCTGATTCAGCGAAGGATTATGAACCACTTACTGATGATGAAAAGGCAGAGATGTCTGATACACAGATTGAGAAGTGGGAAAAGAAAATCAAGGATTCTGTTTTAAGACGTGATAATCAGCTTGGATCACTTATTACCAGCATGACTACAGTTATGATGCAGGCTATTGAAGTAAATGGCAAAAAGGTAAGCTGGGGAACCTTTGGCGTAGCTACACTTGGCTACATGAATGCTGAGAAGAACAAGAATTATGAGTATCATATTGATGGCGACTCAGAGGATTCTCTCACAAGCAGCAAGAGTGATAAGCTTCGTGCAGCTTTAGCAGAAGATCCTGATAGTGTAATTGAATTTATGAAGCAGATGACATCAAATCTTTATAAGACTATTGATGACAAGATGGCATCTAGTGCAGTAAGTTCTGCCTACACAGTATACAATGACAAAGAGATGGCATCAGAGTATTCTGATTATACATCTTTGATTAAGAAATGGACGACAAAGGCTAGTGATTTGGAAGAATCATATTACAAGAAATTTGCAAATATGGAAAAAACTCTTTCCAAAATGCAGAGTAATTCTTCATCTATTTCTTCATTATTTGGATAAAAGGGGGCATTGTCTATGACACCAATGAATGGATATGATGCATATGCAAAAAGCAAAATCCTTACAGCTTCACCAGCAGAGTTAACACTTATGCTCTATGAGGGTGCTATTAAATTTTGCAATATTGCAATCATTGCATGCGACAACAAGGATATAGAAAAAGCACACATTAATATCCGCAAAACTGACAGAATTATCGAGGAGTTTGAATTGACACTCGATACAAAGTATCCTGTAGCAAAGGATTTTCAAGCTGTATACACCTATTTAAGAAGCTGTCTTCGTCAGGCTATGATTACAAAGGAGTCTGAACAGCTTCAGGAAGTGCTCAAACATTTGCGTACTATGCGTGACACATGGAAAGAGGTCATGAAGCTTACTGCAAATGGAAAAAAGGTGGATTCCAGGCAAACAATAGCATAGGATTGATGATATGGCAGAAATAGATTATGTAGTAATGCTTCGTGAGTCGCTTGAAAAGAAGGTAGATGTTTTAAGAGTTCTAAATAGACGTACTCATGAGCAAACTCAAATTTTACAAGACCCAACCTCAGCACCTGAGGATTTAGAGACGAATATGGATCAGAAGCAGGAGCTTATAGAAGTAATAGATGGCCTTGATAAAGGGTTTGATATTCTTTTTAAAAGAGTTCAGGCTGCTCTTGAAGGTCACAAGGAAGAGTATGCTGATGAGATAAATATTATGAAGTCTCTAATAAAAGAAATAACGGATCTCACTGTAGATATACAGGCAACCGAGCAAAAGAATAAAGAATATGCAAAAACCAGATTTGCTAATGTTCGTAAAGAGATTCGTGAAATAAAAAAATCGCATGAAGCTGTTAGCACTTATTATCAAAGTATGATGGCAAAGCGTAATACAGCAGATCCAGCTTTTGTGGACAAAAAGAAATAGAATAAAGTAGTAATAATTATGTAACTCCTTTTACTCGGGACGCCTGGTAAAAGGGGTTATTTTTATTTGTCAATAATTTTTTAAAAAATTTTATAAAAAGGTATAAAGTATTGTGCTAACTCTACGATAAATAAGGTGTAAGCAAAAAAGCTTACTGAAAAATAACTACATACATTGAGCCAGACACGGATGTTGGGCTATCAAACACAAACGGAATTAGGCATCTCAAGGATGGGATGAGATTCTCACGGAGGAATTTTATTATGGTAGTACAACACAATATGCAGGCAGCAAATGCCTCACGTATGCTCAACATCACAGCCGATGGTCAGCAGAAATGTACAGAAAAACTTTCATCTGGTTATAGAATTAACCGTGCAGCAGATGATGCGGCTGGTCTTTCTATTTCTGAAAAGATGAGAAAACAAATCAGAGGTCTTGATCAGGCTTCTACAAATGCTTCTGATGGTGTTTCAGCAGTGCAGACAGCTGAAGGTGCTCTTACAGTAGTACATTCAATGTTACAGAGAATGAATGAGTTATCGGTTCAGGCTGCTAACGGTTCAAACTCAGAATCAGATCGTGATGATATCCAAAACGAAATTGATCAGCTTTGCCAGGAAATCGACCGTATCGCTGAGACAACAAAGTTTAATGAGACATATCTCCTCAAGGGTGATAATGGTTTAAGAAAGCTTTACCTCGATGCTCATGATGCAGGTCTTGCTGGAACAATTATCCAGAACCGTACTGTTGCAACATTTACAATGGAATCACTTGAAGCAGGTGAGCAGTACACAATTGGTGGTATACAGTACACAATTGGTGCTATGGATAATAATGAGGTTGCCAAGTCACTTCATATTACATCATGGATTGATACAAGTGGTAATTTCTTAGAGTGGAATGCAGCTAATCAGACAGGTGTACGTCTTGGCGAGACAATTTCAATTGATGGAAAGACATATACAATTAGTTCATATAGTGATATTTCAAATGCAGCAATTACTGCAGGTTATATCAATCAGCTTATCGTACCAGGATCAACAGTTAAGTATAATGGTAATACAGTAACTAGATTCTCAAGTGAGTACAATGCTGCATCAGGTGTTGATAGAGCAAATGTAACACTTATCAGAGCTACAACAGCTTATGGCTACGTAAGAACAGAGCTTCAAGCAGCATCTTCTGTTGGAACTACTGACCAGGCCGCTGATTGTGCAACATGGACACGTGTTCAGGTTACATCTCAGGCTGGTGAAGTTTCTACAGGCTACTCATTTAAGATTATAAAGGGACATGTTCAGATTCAGAACTCACTTACATTTAACCTTCACGTAGGTTCTGATGCTGATATGACAAATAAGATTAATGTAAACCTCAATGCTATGAATTCAAAGAGCTTAGGTATTGATGGTATTACAGTTTCAGATTCAACAGGTAAGGCTGCTACTTATGCAATTGATGCTATCGCAGATGCTTTACAGCGAGTATCAAATCAGAGAGCTGAGCTTGGTGCTATTCAGAACAGATTAGAGCACTCAATTGCCAACCTCGATAACGTAGTTGAGAATACTGAGGCTGCTGAGTCACGAATCCGTGATACAGATATGGCTGATGAAATGGTTGCTTACTCTAAGAACAATATTCTTACACAGGCTGGTCAGTCAATGCTTGCTCAGGCTAACCAGGCTACACAGGGTGTTCTTTCACTCTTACAGTAATTAGCAACTTAACTTGATTGTTGGGGGATAGCGTATGGCATATTTTACACGCGGCCGCATGGGACTTCTTTTGACAGAGATGATTGAAGCAAATGATAGATTTGCAGATGGTGCTACTGAAAATAGAGAAGCAGATATAAGAGCATTAATCGAGTGTCAGCAAAAAGCACTTGTACTTGGCGAATATATCGAATCCATGGGTATGGACTATAGCTTTATCGTAGCAATGTTTTCAACATATTGTAATATGATATATTCAATTGCAGAAAACCTTGATAATAGGGAGCATGTAATAAACAATCAAATAGAAATTAACAATTTGCTTTGGAAGATAATGCATGAGATAGATAAAAACATTATCGAAATCAGCAATATCGATATTTATGATTTCTCTGGTCTTGTAAATACAAAACAGGAAAGTGTAAAGGTTAGCAAAGAAATTAATCGACTCATTGACAACTGCCTGTTATGTGACTCACAGAATTTTGAGAGTGAGGAATTTACAAGAGAATTGGTAGTTGGAACATATTAAAAAGGAATTAGGCTCGCTTTTCTAGCGAGCCTTTTATGGATTTTATGAACAGAAAAGAAAAAACAAAAAGACTTACAATTTCATTACTTTGCTGTGGAAGAAGGGATACAGTAGAAAGGTGCCTTCAATCAATTATACCGCTTCGAGAAAAAGTGGATTCTGAAATTCAGGTAATTGATACTGGGTGTGATAAAGAAACCAGAGCGATTATTGAAAAGTACGCTGATGAGGTTTTTGAATTTGAGTGGTGTAATGACTTTTCTAAAGCGAGAAATTTTCAGCTTGATCAGGCGAATGGTGAGTGGCTTTTGTATTTGGATGATGATGAGTTTTTCTTGGATATAGCATCATTTGTTCCATTCTTTTCTACTGATGAGTATAAGGAATACAATATCGGAGGATATTATCAAAGAAATTATCTCGATAAAGAGGGAAAACAATATAGTGATGTTATGGTTGCACGTATGGCAAAAATTACGCCTGCTACAAAATTTTATGGCAAGGTGCATGAGTTTATTTTGCCAGCAACAGGAAATACATATATTTTTGATGCACGTGCAGGACATTTTGGGTATGTTTTTGCTACACAAGAGGATAATATCAGACACTCAAATCGAAATATTCCATTGTTAAAAGAAATGATGGAGGAGGATCCAAACGAGCTTCGTTGGCCTTATCAGCTTGCACAGGAATATCGTTCGGCAAATTATTATGATTTGCTCTATAGTCTTTGCCAGGAATATATTGAAAAGCTGGGCGATGAGAATGAAACTGAGGTAAATTTATACCGAGGTACATTTTTAGTTGGAAGAGCGATTGCTGAAGTAGAAGGCATGAAGCTTGAGGATTTAAAAAAGCATTGCGATGAAGCAATGAAGCAAGATTATGTAACTACACTTGCCAAGGCAAGACTGTGTGTATATGCAGCACGTCAGTACTATATTGAAGGAAATTTTGAAAGAGTTGAAGAGCTGGTAGATTTCTATTTAGATGCAGAAGAAAAAATTGGGGACGATAGTCTGGCTCAGCTTTTACAGGGTGGGATATTTGTATATGATGCTTTTGAGAATGCATATGTGAATACGATGTGTGGATACAAAATCTCTTGCTGTTTGAAGAAAAAAGATTTTTCTATCATTCCTCGTTATAACAAAAAAATCAGTTGGAATGATAATATTTTAAGCGTTACTCGTGGATTCATTATTGATTTAATAAATGCTATTGCTGAATGTGGTAATAAAAAAGAACTTGTTGAATTGATTAAAAAGTTTTATATAAAAGAAGGCCTTACAGGTGCACTTCGAAACGAGCTTCGTATAGCCCTTAAAAAAATGAATTCGCAGCAGATTGAAAATATTAAGAAATGCTTTGAGAAGCTTCCAAAGGAAATGGTTGGTGCAGAAAATGAGCTTCTTGTAATGATAAATATGTATGCACTTATGCAGAGGATTTCCGAGGGTGCTGATGTATTTAACTTTTCTCAAATGGAGAAGCTTTTAAAGGAATATATTGTATTAGCAAAGAAATGGTTTGATATTTATACAAAAGACTATGATGAAATTCTGGCAGAAGATTATACTTCTGAGTATAAGCTTGCTGTAAAACTTGAGGAGTTATTTGCTTTGGATTCAGAAGATTACAAGGCTGGGATGAATATGCTTCTTGATTTGGTAGGTATCGAAGAGGGGATGAAAAAGCCGCTTGTAGCATTTTCGAAGCTTTATGCAAATAAGCAATTGCTTGTAAAGGCTGAAAAACAGGACCCTGCGAAATTTGCTGAAATGTACAAGCTGGAAGAAGCAGTCCTTGCTCAGATAGCAGAGCTTGAAGCAACAGGTCATCATGCGGATGCGGCAACTACCAGGGGACAGTTGGAAGGGATTCTTATGCAAACCTACGGAGTGAAGTCTTTGCATTAGCGTGTGCGTAAAGAAATAGATTATATGACTTTATGTTGTGGCTGATGCGGAAAAGTTTTTGTGAACGGGGATATTTAAGTGAAGAAAATATTAATGTATCGCTGGAAGGCTTATAACTATGATGATATAAAGCATACCTTTGAAGTGATGGGGTTTGTTATCGAAGAGGTATCGCAGGATTTGCTAAATTATGACGTAGACGATGAGTTTGCGTCTTTTTTGAGTGAAAAAATAAAAAGCACTACGTATGAATTTGTTTTTACTGTAAATTATTTTGCACTTATTTCTAATGTATGCCAGGAGCTAAATATCAGATATGTCTGCTGGAGCTGTGATAATCCTCTTATTTCGATGTATCACAAATCTGTCTTCAATGATTGTAATCGTATCTTTTTATTTGATTTGACGAATGTGATGGAGTTCAAGGGCATGGGGGTTGAGCATGTATATCATCTTCCTTTGGCTGTTGATACCAAGCGGCTTGACTATGTGATTGACGGTGCAACAGATTTGGAGTTATACAGAAATGAGATAGCTTTTGTTGGTTCTTTATATGAAAAAAATTCCTATGATAAGATGAAATATACAATGCCAGAATATCTTCAGGGATATTTTGAGGCGACTATGGAAGCTCAAAAGGATTTGCAGGGGATAAACATTATTGACCGTATGCTTACGCCAGAGATTCTTATGGAGCTTTCACAGTATTTTAAGCTTGAAAAAAGCGAGGATTCTCTAAGTGATTTGAATTTGATTTTTTCAGTAACAACACTAGGCTTTAAGATTGCGCAGCTTCAGCGCCGAAGTATTTTAATTGAGCTATCGAAGCATTATGATGTCTCTATTTATACAAACAGTAATACACAGGATTTGATAAACATCAACTACCGTGGCGGAGTAGATTACTGGAGTCAAATGCCAAAGGTTTTTCGTGCTACTGACATCAATCTAAATATGACAATTCCAAATATCAAAAGTGGAATTCCTCTTCGCTGCTTTGATATCATGGGTTCTGGTGGCTTTCTTCTTACAAATTTTCAGGCTGAGCTTCCTATGCATTTTACACCTGATGAAGATTTAGTATGCTACTACAGTGAAAGAGACCTTTTTGAAAAAGTTAAGTTCTATAAAACACATGATACTGAGCGTAAAAAAATTGCTCAGTCAGGTTACAATAAAGTGAAAAACGAACATAGCTATATGACTCGTGTAAAGGAATTACTGGATATTCTTGCCACGGATTAAGAAATTTAAAAATTAAAAGAATAGATTGAAAAAACAGCCACCATTTGAATCAATCCATAATCGCTGGAAATTAGTTCTGGCTTTGGGTTGGTTCAGATGGTGGCTGTTTAATAATTTTATAGTATTGCATGCCTGGGTTTATAAACCGTAGTCAACCAAGAGTCCTGAGTATTGGCTTGTTGCATATGGGAATGCCAAAGTCTTTGATGGGTTCTTGTATTCGACAATAGTTTTATCGACATAGTTCATAGGGTTGATTGATGCACGTTTTGCGAAACTGAAAACAGAATTCTTGAAGGCGTTGAGCGTCTGGAATACGTTTTCTTTGTTCTCGGAGTTGATAGCTTCTGAAAGCTTTTGACTATCAAGTGAGAGTAAACCTGTTTCGTCGGCTTCAATTCCACATGCGGAAAGTGATTCACTCATATGACGGCTGATTGAAAGTGTGTCATTGAGTAAAGCTTTGTTTGTATGAGCCTGTGAATAACGAAGCCCTGTATCTACCATGCGGTTGTAGCCTGTAAGGAGTGAGTTGACTCCTTGTGATAATGCATCGGAATCATTCATAAGTCCGATGGTTGCAGGCTTTGTAGTAGGTTTGTGCAAGGTTACTTCAAAAGCTTTGTTTACTGTAAAGGTATTTGAAAGTGATGAATGATCAACACCATTTAGCTTGAATGAAGAATTCGTAGCAGGAGATGTAATCTCAGAAATACCAAGAGTATTTATCTCACGCCAAGAGGCTCCTGATTGTATGTTGAAAAGTCGCTCTTCGTTAGCAGAAAGCCCAGTTGCTTTTGATGCGATAAAAAGCGCTCCATCACCTTTACTGTTTATGTCAATACCAGCGGTAAGTCCGACATCAGAATTATTTATCAGACGAACCAGCTTTTGTTGAACGTCGATGTTGGTGTCGTTTGGACCAACGTTAAACTGGAATTCGTATGAGTTGTTTTTGATGTCTAAATCGAAGGTGTATTGACCTTCTTCGAAAGCTTTTGCATTAGGCTGTAGGTAATTACCGAAGTTAACCTGTGGCTTTGCAAGCGATTCAATCTCAATTTCGAAGCTCTCAGATGGTGCCTCATCATCGCCGACGTAATTTGTAGTGATAGAAGCATCATCGGTAGAATAAGCAATTTTCTTTTGAAGGATTGACTCAATATCATTTCCGTTTGAGGTCAAATCTGCGATTGAATTGTAGATTGCATTTGCGCTTTCTTTGATATCGATTGCAAATTTACCCAAGTCATTTGTTTTAGAAATCTTGTAAAGGGGAGATTCCTTATTTGCTTTTATTATGTTGTTGTATGTTTCTCGAAGTTCGCTTTTCTTATGAGAATTATAGCGAGAATCGATTGAGTCAGCATACGTTGTAAGAAAATAGTCGTATGCGCTATCAATACGTGCCATAAGAATCCCTCCTTTCTTCCATGAAATCTAAATAAACATCCTTGTTTATATCGGGACATAGAAATCCACTTTTAGTTACTATCATATTACTACCTTTTGCGCGAAAAGGAAAGCCATTTTTGACAAAAAACATAAAAAATACATAAAAGTACAAGATTTTGAATGTAATGAAAAGGGATGCTTTGCAAAAGCTTGTGAACAATGTAATAAGCGTAGTTGATATTCTATTTATTAACAATTTTTTCATTATTTTCTAAAAAATCAATCACATATGAGGACTAGTATTTGAATACAAGGTATTGATTGAAGGTAATGCTAAATGATGTACGAGAAACTGGATTGGAGAAAGATGGTTGTGGAGGTGTTTACATGAATAAGGATAAGAGTTTTAAATGGCTGTCAATTGTATTGATTCTTCTTTTATTATTAGCGTTTGCGGCTGAGATAAGTGTATTTTCTGGCTTGCTTGGAAATTTTATTGGAATATCTACAAATATTTTCTCTATATTGGCGATAATTGTTGCTTTCTATTACAGTATAATGGGCTATGGGAAAATTGCTTCTAAGGCATATAGAATATACATGCTTTTGTTAGCAATTGTAGTTTGGACGGATATTGTTAGACATGCAATGCATTTAAAGGGTGTGCCGGTTGCATATGCTGTTGGTGGGCTGTCAATTCAGTTTGCATGTCTTGTCGTGATTGCTCTTGCGGAGAATTTAGGCAAAAAGAAATCATATACATTATGTTGGATTGTGCTGGCGATTGCGATTATTAACTTTATGATAGCGTTTATCTTTTCGCCTGGATTTGCAAGAGGTGGTGGAATAATAAATACTATTAGAGTGGTGCGTACAGGAAGTGACGTGCTGTTAATCTTTATTGCATATTTGATTACAATTGCAAAATATAAGGACAAAGAAATGCGTGGAACGAAATAAAGATTAGTGAGATACCCACAGTTCTGATATGGTTCTGTGGGTATTATTTTGTGATAATTTTTTCTTGAAAAATGAATGGTTTCGTTTATAATGATTAAAGAATGCGTTAGTGGCGCTTTCAGTAGAATAGTAGATTATTCATTTTGATTTATAGATGTAGATTATTCATATTTTAATGAAAGGAAGTATCGATATGGCAGCTTCAGATATCGGAATCGATTTAGGTACAGCGAGTATTTTAGTTTATGCTAAGGGTAAGGGAGTTATCCTCAAGGAGCCTTCAGTAGTAGCTATAGATAGAGACAGTAATAAAATTAAAGCAATTGGTGAGGAGGCTCGTCTTATGATTGGACGTACTCCTGGAAATATTGTTGCGGTAAGACCACTTCGTCAGGGTGTAATTTCTAATTATACTGTTACAGAGAAAATGATGAAGTACTTTGTTCAGAAGGCTATGGGCAAGAAGAGCTACCGCAAGCCACGTATTGCGGTTTGTATTCCTTCAGGCGCGACAGAGGTTGAGATGCGTGCTGTTGAGGATGCTGCTTTATCAGCAGGTGCACGTGAGGTAAAAATTATCGAGGAGCCAATTGCAGCAGCGATTGGTGCTGGAATTGATATTTCACTTCCTATGGGAAATATGATTGTTGATATCGGTGGTGGTACAGCAGATATCGCTGTTATTTCTCTTGGTAATTCAGTTGTTAGTACTTCAATCAAGGTTGCTGGTGACGATTTTGACGAAGCAATTGTTCGTTATATGCGTAAGAAACACAATCTTCTTATTGGTGAGCGTACAGCAGAGGATATCAAAATTAAAATCGGTCGTTGCTATCCACTCGGCGAGTCAGAGAGCATGGATGTCAGAGGTCGTAACCTTGTTTCTGGCCTTCCAAAGACTATTACAGTATCATCAGAAGAAACAGAGGAAGCTTTAAAGGAATCTACTATGCAGATTATAGAAGCTATTCATTCTGTTCTTGAAAAGACTCCACCAGAGCTTGCTGCAGACGTAGCTGATCGTGGTATTGTACTTACTGGTGGTGGTGCAATGCTTCGTGGCCTCGAGGAACTAATCGAGGATCGCACAGGTATCAATACAATGACTGCTGATGATGCTATGACCTGCGTAGCAATCGGTACAGGTCGTTATGTGGAGCTTTTGGCTGAGAACTAATTTTTATAAAGGCTTGACGATGGAGTTTGTCTGTGATATATTTAGCAAGCGACATAAGTTAGGTCTTTTTTTTATGCTCTTTTTTCGCACCGCTAAATGTTCGCTTGGCGGGTGGGCGTAATAAGACCCAAAGTAGAAATTTTATGGAGGTGGAAGTTGTGCGTACAAAGATAACATTAGCTTGCACAGAGTGTCAGCAGCGTAATTACGACATGACAAAAGACAAGAAAACACATCCTGACAGAATGGAAACAAAGAAGTATTGCAGATTCTGCAAGAAACACACAATGCACAAAGAGACTAAGTAGTCGGAGGTGCATTATGGCAGAAGAGAAGAATACCAAGAAGTCAGGCGCATTAGCAGGTCTCAAAAGCGAATTTCAGAAAATTGTTTGGGCGTCACCTGATGATGTGAGAAAACAAACTACAGCAGTTGTGGCTGTATCAGTAGTTGTTGCATTAATTATTATTGTAGTTGATGCAGCGATTCAGGGCGGAGTAAATGCTCTTATTAAATTATAACGGAGGCATCTAATATGGCAGAGGCAAGATGGTATGTTGCTCATACTTACTCAGGCTATGAAAACAAAGTAAAAACCAATATTGAGAAAGCTATCGAGACACAGAAGCTCGAGGAGCAGATTCTTGACGTTCGCGTACCTATGGTTGAAGTTACTGAAACTAAAGATGGCGTGAAGAAAACTGTTTCAAAGAAAATGTATCCAGGTTATGTTCTTATCGAGATGATAATGAATGAAGAGACATGGTATGTTGTTAGAAACACAAGAGGTGTTACAGGTTTTGTAGGTCCTGGAAGCAAGCCTGTACCATTATCTGATGCAGAAGTTAGAGCTTACTTGCAAGGAGATAACACAACAAAGGAAAACATTGAAGTTGACTTTGAGCTTGGCGATACTTTGAGCGTTATCAATGGTACCTGGGAAGGTACTGTTGGTGTTGCGAAATCTATCAATGCTAAGAAACAGACAGTTACTATCAGTGTAGAAATGTTCGGCCGTGAAACACCAGTTGAGATTGATTTTACGGACGTACGTAAGATGGATTAGAGAAACACATTTTAGAAAGTATTTTCTTCCTACGTGTTTTGACTAATTGCCAAAGCTTATAGAGCTTTGACGCAAAGATTTTAAGGAGGAAATGATAATGGCAAAGAAAATTGAAGGCTATATCAAGTTACAGATTCCAGCAGGCAAGGCTACACCAGCACCTCCTGTTGGTCCAGCACTTGGTCAGCACGGTGTTAACATCGTGGAGTTCACAAAGCAGTTTAATGCAAAGACAGCTGATATGGGAGATACAGTAGTTCCTACAATCATCACTGTTTATGCTGATAGAAGCTTTAGCTTCATCACAAAGACTCCACCAGCTGCAGTTCTTATTAAGAAGGCATGCAAGATCCAGAAGGCATCAGGCACACCTAATAAGACAAAGGTAGCTAAGATTACAAAGGCTCAGGTTCAGGAAATTGCAGAGACAAAGATGAAGGATCTTAATGCAGCTTCTTTAGATGCAGCTATGAGCATGATCGCAGGAACATGTAGATCTATGGGCGTTGAGGTTGTAGATTAATCTATAGCTTAGCGAAAACAACGTTCTAATTTAATTTGGTGGGAGAGTCGATGACTCGATATACCACAGGAGGTAAACATGAAAAGAGGAAAGAAATATAATGCAACTCTTGCTACATATGATAAGTCAGTTGCATTTGATAAGGCAGAAGCAATCGCACAGGTAAAGAAGAATGCTACTGCAAAATTTGATGAGACAATTGAAGCTCATATCAGAACTGGTTGTGACGGACGTCATGCTGAGCAGCAGATCCGTGGTGCCGTAGTACTTCCACACGGTACAGGTAAGTCAGTTAGAGTATTAGTATTCGCTAAGGGTCCTAAGCTTGATGAAGCTCAGGCAGCAGGCGCTGATTTCGTAGGTGGTGAGGAGCTCATCCCTAAGATTCAGAACGAAGGATGGTTCGAATTTGATTCTGTAGTTGCTACACCTGACATGATGGGTGTTGTTGGTCGTCTTGGTCGTGTTCTTGGACCTAAGGGACTTATGCCAAACCCTAAGGCTGGTACAGTAACAATGGACGTAGCTAAGGCTGTTCAGGAAATCAAAGCTGGTAAAGTTGAGTACAGACTTGATAAGAGCAATATTATCCATGTTCCAGTAGGAAAGGCTTCTTTCACAGAGGAGCAGTTAGCGGACAACTTCCAGACTCTTATGGATGCAATCAATAAGGCTAAGCCTGCAAGCTTAAAGGGTCAGTACATTAAGAGCATTACTCTTGCTCCAACAATGGGACCTGGTGTTAAGGTTAGCACAGCAAAAGTTGCTGAATAATTATTGACATCCCTATATAAATAATATATAATGCAAAAAGTTGTTGCCGTAGACAGCAGGTGTCGCAAGACATAAAGGAGTAATCCACCCGCCGAGGACGATTAAGTATTTTATATGATTACTTAACCTCTGTGTCTTCGGATGCAGAGGTTTTCTTATTGAAGATCCTCATATAAGCAACACAAATATTATAAGGAGGAACAAATTCGTGGCAAAAGTAGAGATTAAGCAGCCAATAGTTGACGAGATTTCAGAGAACATCAAAGATGCAGCATCAGTTGTTGTTGTATGCTCTCGTGGACTTACAGTTGCACAGGACACAGAGTTACGTAAGCAGCTTCGTGAAGCAGGAATCGTATTCAAGGTATACAAGAATACACTTATGAAACGTGCTTTCGAAGGAACAGATTTTGCACAGCTTGATGATGTTCTTGAAGGACCAAGCGCAATCGCTGTTTCTAAGGATGATGCTACAGCTCCAGCAAGAATCATTGCTAAGTTTGCTAAGACAGCAGATAAGCTTGAAATCAAGGCTGGTGTAGTTGAAGGAACTTTATATGATGCTAAGGGTATGCAGGCAATTGCTTCTGTACCAAGCAGAGAAGAGCTCCTTTCAAAGTTACTTGGAAGCTTACAGTCACCAATTACAAATTTCGCTCGCGTTCTCAATCAGATCGCAGAGCAGGGTGGTGCAGCAGATGCACCAGCAGCAGAATAATATATTTTTTTAATGGAGGAAAAAATCATGGCAAAGATGTCAACAGAAGAATTTATCGCAGCTATCAAAGAGCTTAGCGTATTAGAGTTAAATGACCTTGTAAAGGCATGTGAGGAAGAATTCGGCGTATCTGCAGCAGCAGGCGTTGTAGTTGCAGCAGCAGGTGCTGGTGAAGCAGCTGGCGAAGAGAAGGATGAGTTCGATGTAGAGCTTACAGAAGTTGGTTCTGAGAAGGTTAAGGTTATCAAGGTTGTTCGTGAGGCTACTGGTCTTGGACTTAAGGAAGCTAAGGAACTTGTTGATGGCGCTCCTAAGATTCTTAAGGAAGCAGCTGACAAGGCTACAGCTGAGTCTATCAAGAAGTCTCTTGAAGAAGTTGGCGCTAAGTGTACACTTAAGTAATTATAGTTGTATTATCAAAGGGGAAATCAATAACTGGTTTCCTCTTTTTTATTTGATTTGTAAAATTTT
>JAZLJM010000025.1:0-51820 GCA_045617805.1 Pseudobutyrivibrio sp. | reverse complement strand
TCTTCCTAAGACCGCTGGCCTCCGACTTTTGCAATTGTAAAAGCCGTTAAGAAATCCGGCATAGCAAGTCCCGCAGATATGAGCGTCTTATCCGCGGCTTCGACTAATTTTTAAAAATTTGGCTAACCTCGGGAAGACGCCATATCTGCAGGACTTGCTATGCCGGATTTTAGGATTTTACAGATTTGCAAGTGCAGGGGGATGGAGCGATAAGAACAAGCCTAGCATATTATAGTTCTCAATTTTTGTTAGGGCACAAAGGGTACACAGGGTGTGTGCGCCAGGAGGGTGGGAGCCGAAATTTGAGAAATATAAAATTTTAAATAGTGGTTTTGCGCCATTTTATGATGGCGGAAACCTTGAAGGGGGTGAAGTCGCCGATGCCTTCGAGGCCTTCTATGAGGTATTGGGCGGCTATGTAGCCACGCTCATAGTTGGGGATTTGGATTGTGGTTAGGCCCATGGATTTGGCTAGGATGTTGTCATCGAAGCCTACTAGGGACATTTTTTCTGGGAGTTTGTAGCCACTTTCGCGGAAGCAGCGGTAGGCTCCGATTGCCATGTCGTCGTTGGCACAGATGAGGACATCAGGGAGCTTTTCTTTGAGTAGGATTAGACGAGCGGCCTGGTAGCCGCTCTTTTCGCGGAAGTCTCCGGTGTAGTAGTCTTCTCGGCGAAGAGAAAGGCCGTGCTTTTCTAGGGCGTCTAGGATGGCTTTGTGGCGCTCACGGCTGTCGAGAGAGTCGGGACCACTTATGAAGGCAAAACGCTTGCAGCCTTTTGCTATGAGGGCTTCTACGAGTTCGTATTGCGGGGTGTAGTTGTTTACGAGCATACTTTTGATGTAGGGATGTTCGATAATTCTGTCGAGAACTACGATAGGGTAGTCGTTTTTTGCTTTTGAAATGATGGTTTCATCGTCGCTGTTGATGTCGAGCATGATGCAGCCGCAGGTCATGGTTTTGTTCATGTATTTTTCGCAGTTACGGTTTGTACATATGAGTAGGTCGTAGCCTTTGGAGTATACGTAGTCAGAGATGCCCTGGATGATTTTGAGGTAAAACTGGCGGTCGAATTCGCTGAAGACAAATAGGATGGTTTGGTTGGAGCCTTGTTTTAGGGTTTTTCCGAGTATGTTTGGCTCGTAGTCCATTTCTTTGCAGAGCGAAAGGATTTTTTCTTTGGTTTTTGAGCCTACGTTCTTTTTTCCATTGAGTACATTTGAAACTGTGGAAGGTGATACGCCGGCGGCCTTTGCGATGTCTGTTATTTTTGTCATATTTATCTCTCCTGATTTGTGTAAAAGTTATAAAAAATAAAAAATATAGTAAAACGTTTTATTGTTTACTAAATTTAGTAAAAAGTTGTCGTTGTTTTACTAGGATTTTACTATATAAGTGTACAGATTGCAATAAAAAACATACAAGGGGTGTGCGTTTTTTAGGCAAGTTTTTATAATAATTGACGATTTTGAGGGTAACTATTAATATCTTGATATAACGATTTACTTGATGACCTGTAGCGATATAAAGGCAGGGAGTCATGAGAGAAGGTTGTTATGTAACAAATTTTTCATTTTAAGAAAGAAGGGGAAATATGAAAAAGAAAATTATTACATCATTACTTGCTATGACAATGGCATCAACAATGATTCTTAGTGGTTGTGGCGCTAAGGGCGGTGACGCTGAAACTGTAACAGGAGAGAATGGAGAAGAGTACGGAAAGCTTACTATTTTCCAGTCAAAGACAGAGATTATGGATCCACTTAATTCTTGTATCGAGGCATTCTCAGAGGATACAGGTATTGAGGTTGAGCTTTGGGAGACAAGTGGTGATAACTACTTCACAGATCTTAAGACAGATCTTTCTACAGAAGCTGGTCCTACATTATTCTCATTAGCACCTGGTGCTGAGTCAGAAGAGATGGCTGATTATCTTGAGGATGTTTCAGATCTTTCATTCATCGATAAGGTTTCAACTGGTATGGTTGATGAAGTTGGCGGAAAGAAAGTTGGTATTCCTTATACATTAGAAGGCTTTGGTCTTGTTTATAATGATTCACTTGCAGATGTTAAGTCACTTACTTCAACAGATACTATGGTTGATTATCTTGCAAGCGCAAAGGCTGATGGCATTAATGGTCTTGGCTTCTCTCAGGAAGATTACTTCCTTATTATGCATGTACTTAACACACCATTCGCAGTTCAGGCAGATTCTGATGCTTATCTTGAGAAGGTATTAAGTGGTGAGGAGAGAATGATTGATAATGATTCATTCAAAGAATTCGCTAAGTTTATGGAAGCAGTAAGAGATAACTGCACAAACCCAGTAGATGTTACATATGATAACAACTGTGGTGATTTCGCAACAGGTAAGACAGCAATGATTCATCAGGGTAACTGGTGCTTCTCAATGTTCGCTGATTACAACCCAGACTTCAAGATGGGTCTTGCTCCACTTCCAATCTCTGGCAACCAGAAGCTTGCAGTTTCTGTACCAGCAGCTTGGTATATCAATACAGATGCAACTGATGCTGAGAAGGCTTCAGCTAAGAAGTTCCTTGAGTGGTTATACACAGATCAGGTTGGTCAGGATTACCTCATGAACCAGTTCGGCTTCGTTCCTGTAGTTGAGGGTATGACATCTGCAAGCCTTGATCCAATTTCACAGTGCGTAGCTGATGCTGCAGCAGATGGAAACACAATTCCTTGGAACATGGCTAAGTGGCCAGCAGGTATTTCTTCATCACTTGCTCCAATCGTAAGTGCATTCTATACAGATTCTAGTGTTAGCGGTGAGGATCTTGTTAATCAGCTTAACGATGCATTCGTAGAAGCTGGAAAATAGTATTTGATAGGTACACACTCGCTTCCCTTTATGGGAGGCGAGATGTTTACTTAGAAAAGGGGGTTGCAATGAAAATAAATAAAGCTTGGTATACAGTTTTTACACTCCCACTTATGTTTGCATTTGCGCTAGTAGTTATAGTGCCATTTGTAATTGGTATTGGGATGTCGTTTGTAGAATGGGATGGCTTGGCAAAACATGCTATGACTTTTGTTGGCGGAAAGAATTATGTGGATGTATTCAAGGATGCAAGATTTTTAGCATCAGCAGGAAGAACCACAGTATACACTCTCTTTAGTGTACTTTTTGTCAATATTGTAGGTCTTATTTTTGCTTTACTTGTTACTACAAAGCTTAAATGTGCCAATATCGCAAGAACAATGCTCTTTGTTCCATACCTTATTGGTGGTCTTATTTTAGGATACATTTGGAAGAGTGTTTTCTCTGAATTCTTTCTTTCAATCGGTTGGGGAAACTGGTTGACAGATAATACAAAAGCAATGATTGCAATGGTAATTGTTACAACTTGGCAGATGGCTGGTTATGTAATGATTGTTTACATTACAGGAATTATGGCAATTCCAGATGATGTAATTGAGGCAGCAGCAGTGGACGGAGCTACTTATTTCCAGACACTTTTTAAAGTAAAGTTCCCACTTTTAATGCCTTCGTTTACAATTTGTCTTTTCCTTACACTTTCAAATTGCTTCAAGGTATATGATGTAAACATTGCTCTTACTGGAGCTGGTCCAAACTATCAGTCAGAAATGTTCTCATTAAATATTTATAATGAAATTTTTGATTTGAGTAACTTTGGATATGGCCAGGCAAAAGCCATTATTTTCTTCCTGATTATTGCAGTAATTACTTTGATTCAGGTAAGCATCACAAAGAAGAGGGAGGTGTCAATGTAATGACTGAACAGAATAAAAAAATAATTCCAAATACATTACTTGTAGTATTTTGCCTCCTTTATTTATTTCCAATATATTTGATTTTGACAAACTCTTTTAAGAGCCGTGCTGAAATGTACGAGAACATGGTAGCTTTACCAAAGTCATTTTCTTTCCAGTACTATGCTAGTGCTCTTAGCAAAATGAATTTTGATATTTCAGTTATCAACTCTGTAGTTATAACTATCGTATCAATTGGAATTTTAGTAGTTTTGTGTTCAATGACAGCATGGATGTTTGTTAGATGTGAAAACAAGCTCAGTATTGCATTATTTGGACTTTTAGTAGCTACAATGCTTATTCCTTTCCAGACAATCATGATGCCTCTTATGCAGGAAATGAACTGGATTGGTAACAATGTTGGTATCAAAATGGTTGATACAGTTTATGGTCTTGTGTTTATGTACATCGGCTTTGGAGCTGGTATGGGTGTTTTCCTTTATCATGGCTTTATTAAGTCGGTACCACTTTCACTTGAAGAGGCAGCAATCATTGATGGTTGTAATACCTGGCAGGTGTTCTGGAGAATTGTATTTCCGATTTTAAAGCCAACTACAATGACAGTTATTATTCTTGATGTAATCTGGATTTGGAACGATTATCTCTTACCATCTCTTACATTGAAGAGTAAGGCAAACAGAACAATTCCAATTTCAACAGCGAAGTTTTTTGGACAGTACACCATTAGCTGGAATGAGGCTATGGCTGCACTTGTAGTAACAATCATACCAGTAGCAATCTTCTACCTATTCTGCCAGAAGTACATCATCAAGGGTGTAGCTGCAGGTGCGGTAAAGGGATAGAGAGGCAATAGTGAATAGAATAATTACAAGAACTTATACTGAGCATACTCAGGAGATAAATAGTTTAAATGAAACATTGTTTCATACGGCTAATGGCTACATAGGTGTAAGGGCTTCATTGGAGGAGGGTGTTCCAGCAAAATGGAATACCATGCGTGGTACATATTTAAACGGTGTGTATGATGTAATCCCTATGAAGCAGGCTGAACAGCTTTGTAATTTTGTAGATAAAAAAGATACTATGGTCAATGTGACCGATACCATGTCAATTGTTTTCGTCATTGATGGTGAGCAATTTGACATGAGTAGCGGCACCTTGGTTAGTCACACAAGAACCCTTGATATGGAAGCAGGCTACTCCATCAGACAGGTTGACTGGATTTCTCCAAAGGGTCATCATATCGAGCTTACTGTAAAAAGAATGACATCGTTTGAGTTGCTTTCCCTCTTTTTAATTGAGTACAGTGTTCGAATAATTGACTCTGAGGCTGATGTAAAAATTATCAGCTCACACGATGCTGGAGTGGTAAATTACTGCAATCCGGACGACCCAAGGCTTGCTGCAGAGAGTATCAGAAATCTTTCTACAAAAGAGATTGGTGAAAAGCAGGGTGCGATTTGTTCAGTTAGCGAGACATCGGTAAGTAAGCTTTTACTTTGTACATTAAGTAAAAATATTGCCGTTGTTGAAAGAAATGGCGTTTCAGAGGACTTACTTGCAACTGCAGTTTTAAATGATGGTGAAGAAAAAATTAATACAATTTTTGATTGTCATCTTGAAGCTGACAATGCAATTAAGCTTACAAAAATAAATATCTACACAGATTCCTTGAGAGAAAAGGAGCTTGTGCAGGCAGCGTATATAAAATTAAATACTGTTTTAGAAAAAGGTATTCAGTACTACTATGACAAGCAGAGAGAATTCTTAGATGAATTCTGGAAAAATGCTGGAATGTACATTGAAGGTGATGACTCAATGAATGCAGCAGTTGCTTTTAATATGTATGAGCTTTTGCAGTCAGTGGCAAAGGATAAGTATTGCTCACTTGCAGCAAAGGGACTTAGCGGCGAAGGCTATGAGGGGCATTATTTCTGGGATACAGAGGTTTTTGTACTTCCATTCTTTATCCTTACGAATCCAAAGCTTGCAAAGATGATTCTTGAATACAGATATCATACCTTAGATCTTGCCAGAGAAAATGCAGGACTTTTGGGACACAAGAAAGGTGCACTTTTTCCATGGAGAACCATTACGGGTAAGGAGTGCTCTGGATATTTTGTATCAGGCTCAGCAGCATATCATATCAATGCAGATATTGCATATGCAGTAATTAGCTATTATCTCACAACAGGTGATATTGATTTTATCGCAGATGAGGGTGAGGAAATTCTGATTGAGACCTCTAGACTTTGGCTTGATTTGGGACATTACAATCGAAATGGTGATTTCGTATTAAATGATGTCACAGGTCCAGATGAGTATACCTGTATGGTAAATAATAATTACTATACAAATGCAGCAGCAAAATACAATTTGCAGTGGACAGTTACATTATTTGAGCGTCTGGTTGAAGCAGAAAAGATTTCTACAGTTACTTCAAAAACTGGTATTACTTTGGATGAAATTGGAAAAATGAAGGAAGCTGCAGAGAAGATGCTGTTGCTTTATGATGAGAAGCTTGGAATTAATCCGCAGGATGATTCATTCCTTGATAAACCTGTGTGGGATTTTGAAAATACTCCAAAGGATAATTATCCACTTTTACTTCATTATCATCCACTTCATTTGTACAGATATCAGGTATGTAAGCAGGCTGATACAGTTATGGCATATTTGATGTTTGAAGAGATGCAGGATATAGAAACTATGAAAAAGAGCTATGAGTACTATGAAAAAATCACTACTCATGATTCTTCACTTTCAACCTGTGCTTTTAGTATTACTGCATCAAGACTTGGAATGCACGATAAGGGCTTCGAGTACTTTGGCGATTCGACAAAGCTTGATTTGGAAAATACACACAACAATACAAAGGACGGAATTCATACCGCAAATATGGGTGGTTGTTATATGGCTATTGCAAATGGTTTTGCTGGACTTCGTATTCGTGATGATGGAATTTTCTTAGCGCCATTTATCCCAGGAAAGTGGAGTGGCTATAGCTTTTCAATTGTATATCAAGGACGCTTACTTTCTGTCAAAATTGATAAAGAAAATGTAAGTGTGAGCCTGGTTGAAGGCGACGATTTGATGGTGAATATCTACAATCGTGCATATGAGTTAAGTAAGTCACAGAATGAGGTGAGCGTAAAGCTTGAGCAGGATACTGTGGCAGTTATAAAAAAATAACCTGTTAGGAGAAATAATATGAATTCAGTAATATTTGATCTCGATGGTGTATTGGTTTTTACTGACAAATATCATTTTCAGGCATGGAAAAAAATGGCTGATGAAATAGGTGTATATTTTGATGAAGAGATAAATAATAGACTTCGTGGCGTAAGCCGAATGGATTCGCTTGAAATTATTCTTGAGAAATATACTGGTAAACCACTTACCTCGGATGATAAACAAATTCTTGCAGATAGAAAAAATGAGTATTATCGTGAATTGCTTTCCAATATGACACCTGATGATGTATCTTCAAATGTAAGATATACATTGGCACAGCTCAAAAAGGATGGCTATAAAATTGCTATAGGCTCATCTAGCAAGAATACAAAATATATCCTCGAAAGAGTGGGTCTTATTGATGCTTTTGATGCTATCTCAGATGGAACAAACATCGAGAAATCAAAGCCAGACCCAGAGGTATTCCTTAAAGCTGCTGATTTTCTTGGCAGTAAATATGAGGATTGCCTGGTTATCGAAGATGCCGATGCAGGAATTTCTGCGGCAATAGCAGGTGGAATGAAGTCTGCTGCTATCGGAGATGCTACGAAATGTGGCAGAGCTACCTACAATATTTACCGTCTCTCAGATATTATAGGAATCTTAGGGGCTGATAAATTTACCAATTAAAAAATATGCTTCACGTGTCTTGCGTGAAGCATATTTTTGTGTGTTATTCTGTCTTTGTTAAGTTTTGAATCAATCTATCGATATCAGCTTCACTCATGCCACCAGAAAGTAAGTATTTTCTGATTAGAGGCTGATAATTTATTTTTGTCAAAGCTATAGCTGGTTGCTGTTCTTGGGAAAAAGAAAGCAGGTAATTCATAAAGCAATCAAAATATAGTTCTTTAATGAATTTGCATTTTTCTGGCTCAGAAGTCGTGTTGTAGCCATAGTAATTGTCATACGTAATGAGATAGTCAAGTGCCATCTCTTCATAGGAAGCACCACAGATTCCAGCTACGATTAAGCATACAAAACCGGTTCTGTCCTTTCCTTCAGTACAGTGTATATACATTGGACCATCATATTCAAGATAGTGTAATAGTCCATCAATTAATTTTTTCTTATATTCAAGTGAAGTGAAATCAGCACTCATATCAAGGAGTGACACCTGGTTTGATTTGTAGAGGCCATTAAAATATGGAGAGTTAAAATCCTCTTTTGAAATAAAGCTTGCGATATCCTCTTTTGAGTCAGCGATATTGAGTATAAAGGTAATATTATTTTTCTGAAGAAGTTTATCGGTATATGGGGCACGATTCCTGGAGTTATCAATTGGTGATGCACCTCTGAATACACGTTTAGGGCCAAGATTTCCCCCCATTATCTCTCTGAAATTGCAAAAGCTTTCATCGGAAGTGTAATCAGCACGGTCAAATGAGTAGTTTTGTGTGAGAGCTTCCTGGATAGCCAGATATTTTTTAGGCTCGTTCATAATAAAGGTAACAGTATCTGTTTCTGAAAGACCATCCTGTTTCCAAAGACCAAAATTATTCTTGGTAATGGAAAGAGTTGATAGTCCAGGATATGCCACGATAACCATCATTCCTAGTGACACATAGTAGCCATTGTGATAGGGAACATCATAGTATTTTTTGCCATTGCTAAACTCAAGGTCTATGCTGTCGCCAAGCTCAAAGCCAGCAGCTTTTAAATCCTCTGGTGAGGCTTCAACGATGGCTGCGCCAAATTTTGTATCTTCTTTTAATGTGTAGGTGGCTTGAATTTTCTCCATAGTTTTTGATTCCTAAAACGCTTTTTTCTGTAAATTATATTGCTTTGCAATAGCTGTAGCATCTGCTACACCAAGAGCCTTTAATTGCTCTCTTGTAGAAAAGTGATTGTTTCTGTCATCCGCATTTGAAAAATATCCATGCTCAATGATAACACCAGGAATACCTGCTGATTTTGTCTGATTTAATACAGCATAATAATCCTTAAGTGAGCCATCAGGGTATTTGCTATTAGTCGAGGTTCTAGTAACAAGTCCTGTTCCATTTGGATCAAGCTTCCAGTTATTTACAGTTAAGCCGGTTGTCTGCAATTCAGTTAAAATATTTGAAGCAAGTGTATAACTGTTTAAGCATAAATCCTTTCGATAGTTGCGGTTTTGATAGATTACCTTTGCGCCTTTTACATTAGGGTCATTGTCACCATCATAATCGCAATGAATTGAAACATAGGCGTTTGCCTTGACTTTTTTTGCAAAATTCACGCGACCGGCAAGACAGCCGCTTTTATCATTAGGGTTGTTACCGTAAGGGCAGCCTTCGCTATTTCTTGTCAGATATACATCTACTCCGTTGTAGCTTTGCAGCTCCTGTGCACAAAAAAGTGCGATAGCGTAATTTACAGTTTCCTCGTGCAAATCTCCAAAGTGACATCCAAAATGTGCAACATCATGACCTGGGTCAAGTACGATGCAGATGTTTTTCTTTGGTGCAGGTTTTGCTTTGGCAACTATGCAATTTGTAGAAATAATAGATGCACTTATTAATATAGAAAGTGAAAATGCAATAAATTTTTTAATAAATTTGTTTTTCATGATAAATATTCCTTGCTTTTTTGATATGTAAAATTATATCATTTTTATAGAATAAAGAATATTTTTTTAGAAGAGATTTTTATGAAATGTATTTTGTAATATGAGTTTTTGTAAAGGAGGCAAAATGAGTAAGATTTATACATCTGTTGAGGAATTGATAGGTAAAACACCACTTTTGGAATTGACTAATATTGAAAAGAAATATGACTTAAAGGCGAGACTGTTGGCAAAGCTTGAATTTTTTAATCCAGCGGGATCTGCAAAGGACAGAGTTGCAAAGGCTATGCTTGATGAAGCAGTGGCTCAGGGGCTGGTAGATGAGGATACAGTTATTATTGAACCAACCTCAGGTAATACAGGGATTGGTCTTGCAGCAGTAGGTGCCTCAAGAGGTTATCGTGTAATCATTATCATGCCAGACAGCATGTCTGTGGAAAGACAGAAGCTTATGCGAGCATATGGTGCTGAAGTGGTTCTTACAGATGGAAGCTTAGGGATGTCTGCCTGCATCAAAAAGGCAGAGGAGCTGGCTAAGACATTTCCTAAGTCTTATATTCCGGGACAATTTACAAATCCTGTAAATTCCAAGGCACATTTTATGACCACAGGACCTGAGATTTGGGAGGATACAGAAGGCGAGGTAGACATCTTTGTAGCAGGTGTTGGTACTGGCGGTACTATCACAGGTACAGGTGAATTTTTGAAATCCAAGAAAGAACAGGTACAGGTTGTAGGTGTGGAGCCAGATGCTTCTCCACTTTTATCAAAAGGCTATGCTGGTTCGCATAAGCTACAGGGAATTGGTGCAAACTTTGTTCCTGAGGTGTTTAATCAGTCAATCACAGACGAGATTATCCCTGTTTCTGATGAGGCGGCTTACGTGATGGGAAGAGAATTGGGTCACACTGAGGGACTTTTTGTAGGTATTTCTGCTGGTGCTGCAGTATATGCTGCAATTGAGCTTGCAAAGCGTGAAGAAAATGCAGGTAAAACGATTGTTGTGCTTATACCAGATTCTGGAGATCACTATCTTTCTACACCAGATTATATTTAGTTGATACAATTGATAGAAACATATTTAAAAATTTTTAATTTTAGGATTGCGTTTCGAGTCATTGTGTTGTTAAAATGTATTTCGAATAATTTACATGGAGAGGATTTTTGGTTTATGAAAAAGAAGATAGGATTCTTTATTTTGGCATTTGGAGTAGTTGCGTTGATGACAGCATGCTCATTACCTGGTGCTGAGACAGAAGAGTCTGGGACAATGACTCAGGCTGAAGATATTATTGTAGAAGATGTAGCAGATGAGAAGTCAGACAGTGAAGATATAGTGCTTGAGGATGCTGAGGCTGATGCTGATAATATGGCTTCACCAGTAGGTACATATTGCTACAAGAGTGAGGAAGAAATAGAAGGTACAATTGTAGAATATACAGATTGGTTAGTGCTTAATGAAGACGGCACAGGTGTGATATCTGCATCCGATTCTGTAAATATCAAATGGCATGATGATGTGATTGAATATGAGGATGGAAATACACAGACTATGCAAATAAAGGATTCTTCTATTGTACTTGATGATGGGTATTCCATTATTGAATATACAAAAACAGATGAAAAAATGCCTGAAGAATTGATGCCAAACCAGTAATTAGAAAAGCCAGCTTTGAAAATTTTTTAAAGTTGGCTTTTATTTTATTGATTTTTCTTTATCAAGTGTTCGTTATTTGATAAATATTGACTTCAGAAGTTCGTGTCTGTTATTCAGCTTGTATTTGTGCTATAATCAATTAGTTTAAATGCTTTGGTGAGGAGCTGTTGAAGTGAAAATACTTTTAATAGATGTTAATTGTAAATATAGTTCTACAGGTAAAATCGTATACGATTTATTTTCTAGATTAAATAATGACCCATCTGGCAAATACGAAGCACGTATAGCTTATGGTCGTGGTGATTTGATTTCAGAAAAAGGTATCTACAAATTTGGCGATGATTTAGAAACCAAAAAGCACGCACTTCTTGCAAGAATAACAGGAAAGAATGGTTGCTTTTCGCCGAAGTCTACCCAAAATCTTATTAATTACATAGAAGAATTTCAACCAGATATTATTCATATTCATGAACTACATGCTTATTTTGTAAATCATGGGCAGCTTCTTAAGTATCTCAGAGATAAGCAGTATCCTTTGATTTGGACATTTCATTGTGAATATATGTACACTGGAAAGTGTGGATTTGCGTATGATTGCAGGAATTATTTGTCTGGCTGTGGAAATTGTCCATATATCAAGGAATACGTTACAAGCTTTGGAATAGATAAGTCAGCACAGCTCTTGGCAGAGAAAAAAGAGTCTATGAAGGGCTTGAATTTAAAGTCAATTGTCACGCCATCTAAGTGGCTGGCAGACAAGACCAGTGAGACCTTTCTTGGCAAGGCTGGATATAATTATCCGATTAATGTCATTCACAATGGTATTGATACGGAAGGGATTTTTTATCCTAGAGATGAGAAAAGCAAGAGTGATTTATACGAAGAGTATGATATTCCTGAGCAAAAGAAACTGGTGCTTGCAGTTGCACCAAACATTATGGATGTGCGCAAGGGCGGGCAGCTTGTAGTTGATTTTGCTCAAAAGCTGGAAGAAAAGGAATGTACATCCAGCTTGTCAGGAGAGAATAATAATTACTTTTTCGTAATGGTAGGTGCGGATGAAGCAAAGCGTCTTAGCAATAATATTCAGCTTATTGCCCGTACCAAGAATCAGGATGAGTTAGCCAGATGGTATTCAGCAGCAGATGTTTTTCTGATTTGTAGTAAAGCAGAGAATTTCCCAACTACATGTATTGAAGCTCTTTGCTGTGGTACGCCTGTTGTTGGAATCAATCTCGGAGGAACTGCGGAAACTGCAAAAGCTCCATATGGAAGCTTTGTAGAATATGATGATAATATTTTTGTAAGTCTCGAGGATGCTTTAAAGAGCCAGCTTGAAAGAGGCTTGTCCAGCGAAGAGATTCGTAAATATGCAATAGAAAATTATGACAACGCTGTGATGTATGATAATTACTTAAAGCTTTATGAGTAATATGTTGCGTTGGATTACAGTTTTTTAACAAAGCTGTGATATTTGAAAGGAATTATATGAAAATTTTACATATAGGGTTGCCCTCTCATTTTACGGAGGGAATGCTTTATCAGGAGAATATGCTTATTGCACAGAATTTGGCAGACGGACATGAGGTTACTGTTATTACGGATGTGTGGCATTATGAGGGCAGTGACTTAGTGGATGGTGGAGAAGAAGACCGTATCATGGAAAATGGTGCGCGATTGATCCGCTTGAATTATGACAAGGTGATAAATTCACTTTTTACAGAAAAGCTTCAAAAGTGTAAGCGATTAAATAAATATCTTGAAGAGCTTGCACCGGATTCAATTTTGTGGCACGGTGTTTGTGGTTATGAAATGATGGATGTTGCAAAATATGTAAAAGCTCATCCAAAGACAAAATTTTATATGGATTCACATGAGGATTACACGAATTCTGCCATGACCTTTGCTAGTAAAGCTTTTTACAAGATGATACATGGACATTTTGTTCATAAAGCTTTACCGCAGGTTGATAAGGTGCTTTATCTTGGAAGTCAGATGCGAGATTGGTTGAAGGATATTTACAATATTCCTGATGAAAAAATGGAGTTTTTCGCAATTGGTGGTATTATTTATGATGAAGAAAAGCAAAATCTTGCCAGACAGGATATTATAAATAAATTTGCACTTCCAAAGGATGCGATTATTTGTGCTCATTCAGGAAAGCTTTCTGCTGGAAAGCGTACCGCTGAGCTTTTACGAGCCTTCAAGAGAGTTAAGAATGATAATCTTGAGATGTTCGTATTTGGTTCAATTCCAAAGGAACAGGAAGAAATCATTAGGCCACTGATTGAGGCTGATAGCCGTATTCATTTTATGGGCTGGAAGGTCAATAAAGAAATTGAGCAGTTTTTAGCTGGCGTGGATTTGTACTGTCAGCCGGGAGGGCAAAGCTCAACCTTTGAGACAGCAATGTGCTGTGGCTGTGCAAATATGACTTACCCGCATGAGACCTACAAGGATGCGACCTATTCTGATTGTGCTGGCGAGAATTACTTTTTTGTAGATGGCGAGGCTGATATGGTTGAGGTGTTTGAGAAAATTACAGCCAATCCAAAGATTCTGACTATGACAAAACAAAAGTCATTCGCATATGCAAAAAAACAGTTTGATTATGAAAAAATTGCACGAAGAATATACAATTAATGTGTACTATTTTTGTGAGAAATATTATTGAGGATATTATATGAGTAACAAAGAATTATTTGATAAGTTTTGCGAAGATAATTTTGTATGTATATATTCAAAGCCATGGTGGCTGGATGCTATCGTTGGTCCTGATAATTGGGATGTTTGGATATACGAAAAGGGTGGTCGTATCTGGGCTGCGATGCCATACTATTTAGAAGAAAAAAATGGAATTAAGCGTATTACAAAGCCACCACTTACTCAGACTAATGGCTTGATTATCAGTTATCCAAAGGACCCGCAGTCAATAGCAAAACGCCAGTCCTATGTTGAGGAAATCGCAAATGCTGCTATGGATTTTATTGAAGGTCTTGGATTAGATATTTACGAGCAGCAATTTCAGTATTACTACAAGAACTTTCTGCCATTTTTCTGGAGATTTTACAATGTTATCCCTCGTGTGACATATGTTATTGAGGATACATCTGATATGGAGAAGGTTGATGCTGGTATTTCTAGTAAATACAAGAATATGATTAGAAAAGGTGAAAAAAATATTGACCATTTTGGAAGCATAGGCGCAGATACCTTTTATACAGAGCATGAGAAGATTTTTGCAAGGCAGGATTTGCCTGTACCATTTTCGCGTGAACAGTTTATCAGAGTTTACAATGCTGCCTATGAGCATGAGGCAGGTGAAGCATTGGCTGCATTTGATGCTGATGGCAATGTATTGTCTTTGAGCTTTTTGCTTTGGGATGAGGAATCCCTTTTCTTGGATGCAGGCGGACCAATTCCTGAGCATTCCAGACTTCAGACCTATGATGCTTTAGTGCATAAAGCTATTGAAAAAGCACATGATTTGGGTAAAAAATTTGATTTTGAGGGTAGTGTGGTTAAGCAGATTAATCACAGCTTTCGAGAGTATGGTGGAACACCAGTTGAGTATTACCGTTTCCGTAAGGTATTTAATCCACAAATTATTCGTGATGAAGCTGAGGCAGCAATTGCCAGACTTCAAAAATAGAACTCAGGCTGGATTGTTGTATTCATAAAATTCTTTTTGGAGAACATTTAGATGAAATTCAAATTAAAACACTGGCAAATAATAGCAGCTTATCTGCTGATATATGATTTTATTACCATAGTTCTTTCGTATTTTCTGGCGCTATGGTTTAGATTTGATTGCGCAATTTCAAAAATCCCAAGTGATTATGCTGATTTTTATACCTATTCAATAATTCCATTTACAATTTTTGCAATCATTGTTTATGGATTTTTTGGATTATACAAAGGTATGTGGCGTTTTGCCAGCTTTTTTGAATTAAGAAATATTATCTTTGCCCATATCGTGACTTTTGTGGCTTATATTGTGACGATGAATATTTTTGTTCATCGAATGCCGATTAGTTATTTTATTTTTGGAACAGCTTTTCAAGGAATCTTTTGTTTAGGAATTAGATTTTCATATAGATTTATTACCCTGCTTAGAGATTATCGTAGTAAGGGCGATGTTCCAGAAAAGAAGGTTTTGCTGATAGGTGCAGGCTCTGCAGGCCGTATGATATTAAGAGATATCAATTACGTCAATACAAATGGTGCTCATATTGCATGTATCGTTGATGATAATCCTAATAAATGGGGTAGACAAATTGATGGAGTTGATGTTATTGGTGGTACGGATAAGATTTTGTCTGCTGTTGAAGAGTACGGAATAGACGAAATTTTTATTGCAATTGCAGCTCTTACTCCTGGTAGAAAAAGGGATATTATCAATATATGTAAGGAAACAAATTGTGTTATTAAGCAGCTTCCTAATATGTATGCAGAAAGAGCTGGAATTGTTACTGCATCTAATTTGCAGAATATCACAATTGAGGATGTCTTGGGGCGTGATACAATCAAGCTTGATAAGGCAGATGTAATGGCTCAGATATCTGGGCAGATTGTTATGGTTACTGGTGGCGGTGGTTCTATTGGTTCAGAGCTTTGCCGTCAGATTGCCAGCTATGGACCGAAGCAGCTTATCATTTTTGATATATATGAAAATAATGCCTATGATATTCAATTGGAGCTTAAGAAAAAATATCCGAATTTATCAATTGAAACTCTTATAGGCTCTGTACGAGATAGTAAAAGAATCGAAAAGGTTTTTGCTGATTATAGACCAAATATTGTTTATCATGCAGCAGCACATAAGCATGTTCCACTTATGCAGGATAGTCCTTGTGAAGCAATAAAGAACAATGTTATCGGTACATACAAAACTGCTATGGCTGCTACAAAGTTTGGCTGTGACAGATTTGTTCTTATCAGTACAGACAAGGCAGTTAATCCTACTAATGTTATGGGCGCAAGTAAGCGAATGTGTGAGCTTGTGATTCAAACCTTTGATAGATTGATAAAGCAAGGTGATTTTTCAAAGCTGCCAAAATTGTTTACGCATATGGGAGAGGATGCGACAATTGCAGAGGGAGTAATTCCTCATACAGAATTTGTAGCAGTTCGTTTTGGAAATGTGTTAGGCTCAAATGGTTCAGTTGTTCCACTATTTAAAAAGCAGATTGCTGAAGGTGGCCCTGTGACAGTTACACATCCTGAGATTATTAGATACTTTATGACAATACCAGAGGCTGTTAGTCTTGTTTTGAAGAGTGGTTGTAATGCATCTGGTGGAGAGATTTTTGTACTTGATATGGGTGAGCCTGTTAAAATTGTAGACCTTGCCAGAAATATGATTGAGCTTGCAGGCTATAGACCGGACGTTGATATTCAAATCGAATTTTGCGGTCTTCGTCCAGGTGAGAAGCTTTATGAAGAAAAGCTTATGGCTGAAGAGGGCTTGAAGAAAACTGAGAATGAATTAATTCACGTAGCAGAGCCTATGGATATAGATACTGACAAATTTGTTTCGCAGCTTAAAGAGCTGATGGTTATAGCCTATGACAACAAGGCGGATGAGATAGTAGAGCTTGTTCGCAAGACAGTGCCAACTTTTCGTGGCTAATTTTTAAGAGGTATATAGGTAGATGATTTATTCTACTGAAAGGGATTTATGAAAGAACCTACAATAGAAAACTTTCTCGCCTTTGAACGAGAGCAAAAATGTAATTCTATAATGGTTGCTGGCTGGCATATTTGGACACTTTATCGTTACGAGATACATAATGCCATTAAGCGCGATACAGTTGGTCGAACAGAAAGTCAGGATGGTGGCTTTACCAAAAAGGAACTGCTTTTGATGGCGAAAAATGCGCTTAAGCCATTTAATTATCGCAATGTCGATGTTCTATTTGTAGGAAATGGTCGACGTAGTAAAAATGCAACAACTGGCTTTTGGGAAGATATCTATTGTGATGAAATTGCCAGACAGTACAAATCAGTTATTTTAGAGCATCCAGAAAACCATGGTCATATGACACCTAATGGTATGGATAATGTATATTTTACGGACCGTGTTGCTTTCTTGACAAATTTGAGTGTCAAGCTTTCGAAAAAGTTTAATACTTCAAAACGTCAGAGATATACAAAAGAAATTATTTCTAAATTCAATAAAATTTTTGAAGCATTACAGAATACCTTTGGTACAGACATTAAGCGTGAAATGATAGAGGGCATGGTAGATAGGCTCTATTATGTTGAAATTACGAAAAAATATTGTGCTAAGCTTTTGGATAACGCAAAGCCAAAGCTGATTATCGAGATATGCTATTATGCAATGGAATGTTTTGCTATGAGTAAGCTTGGTCATGAAAGAGGAATTACAACTGCTGAGTACAGTCATGGTTTTGCATTTTTAACTCACACGCCTATGCAGTTTAATCCTGAGGATGAGGTGAATGAATTGCCTGACTACGAATTAATATATTCGGACAGTCAGCTTTCAGTTGTAAACTTGCCTAAGAATGTAATTGTAAAGACTGTTGGTTTTCCATTTTTTGAGCAGCAAAGAAGTGTGTATCAGGAAAAATTTCAAAAAGAAGAGAAGACAATTGTTTTTATTTCTGCACTTGCCGAAGGTGAACAAATCAGTAAAATTGCAGCGGAGGTTGCAGACAGAATCGGTGATGAATACCATTTGATATATAAGCTTCATCCGTTAGAGTTTAATTACTATAAAGAAAGATATCCGTGGCTTTTAAATGAAAAACTTGATGTGATTGACAATAATGATAATCACATTTACCGATACCTGGCTCAAAGTAGTATTCAAATAGGCACCAGAACTGCTTCGATTTGGGAGGGTATAGGTTTTGGCTGTGATACGATACTTTTGAATTTCGGAGATACTGCAAAGAATATGGAATACTTTACTAAAGAAAAGGGTGTTCCACTTGTAGATACATCTGATGAGGTTGTAAAATTAGTGCAATCAGGTGCGGCTGGTAAGGTGGATCCAGACTGCATTTTTGAACCTAATGCATTTTCTAATATAATGAGTTTCATAGATTATCAAATTGGTAAAAAATAGTAGAGAAATCAGAAAAAGAGGAAAAGAAAATGAAAACAGTAGCATTTGTCCCAATTAAAATGAATAATGAGCGTCTTCCTGGCAAAAACACAAAGTGTTTTTCTGATGGAACACCGCTTGTTCGTATTGTTACAGAAAAGCTTGCAAAGCTTAAAGGCGATTGTATTGATGAAGTATATTGCTATTGCAGTAATCCTGAAATTAAGAATTATCTTCCAGATGGAGTTGATTTTTTGGAAAGACCAACTTTTCTTGATGATAAGTTTTGCAAGGGAAGAGCAATTTACGAGGAGTTTGTTAAGACAGTAGATGCAGATATTTACATTTTATGTCATGCAACTGCACCATTTACAAGCATTGAACATATCAAAGAGTGTATAAAGGCTGTTCAGGATGGCAAAGCGACATCAGCATTTGCTGGACAAAAGCATCAGACATTTTTCTGGAAGGATGGAAAGCCATTCAATTTTGATTTAAGTAATCCACCTCGTACCCAGGATATGGAAGCATATTATACAGAAAATCCAACACCTTATGTATTTACAAAAGAGACCTTTGCTGAAACACATGCACGCTGTGGATTAAATCCTTATATTGTTGAGTGTGATGCGGCAGAGTGCGTGGATATTGACAATGCAGATGACTTTGAGTTAGCAGATGCTGTATATACATTTTTAAAGTCAAAAGGAAAAATGTAATTGATAGTAATATCTAAAATGTATTGTGATAATTTATTGTCATTGATTATGGATGTTTTATTTAAATTAGCAGGATTGCAGGTTGACGATATGTATTTTCAGTGTTAATCTATAGCTGTTATAAATATTGGATAGAGGTTGCGAACTATATTAGTAAGCTGATTGATGCGACAGGCGCACATGATTTTAGCTGAAAGGATATTTCGCCGAAAGGAAGATGAGCCTGATATCATTTTTCTTGGGCATATGATTAATAGTCATATGACTGTCATCTATTATGTAGATGGGGAGCTATCATTGATGTGATTTTTAGCCGACCACCTGGTCGGCTCTTTTTACTTTATAGTATTTTATATCACGAGATGAACCCTCAGGAATAGGAGGAATTATGAGTATTTTCACAGGAGCAGCAGTAGCAATTGCTACACCAATGAATGCTGACGGAACAGTAAATTATGAGAAATTTGATGAGTTAATCGAATTTCAGATTAAGAATTCGACAGACGCTATCGTAGTATGCGGAACTACAGGCGAGGCTGCTACAATGAGCCATGAGGAGCACCTTGATGTGATTCGTCATTGTGTTCAGACAGTAAATAAGCGTATCCCTGTAATTGCAGGTACTGGCTCAAATTGTACGCAGACGGCTATCTATTTATCACAGGAAGCTGAAAAAATAGGTGCAGATGCGCTTTTGCTTGTTACACCTTATTACAACAAGGCGACTCAGAATGGACTCTTTGAGCATTTCAAGGATACTGCTGATGCAGTAAAGATTCCTTGTATTTTATATAATGTTCCTAGTCGTACAGGCTGCAATCTTTTACCTCAAACAGCAGTTAAGCTTTGCCGCGAGGTTTCAAATATCGTAGCTATCAAAGAAGCATCAGGAAACATCAGCCAGATTGCCAAGCTTGCACGGCTTGCTCAGGGCGATGTAGATATCTACTCCGGCAATGATGATCAAATCGTACCTATCATGTCTCTTGGTGGTCTTGGTGTTATCTCTGTTCTTTCAAATGTAGCACCACAGCAGACACATGATTTATGTCAGGCTTGTCTTGATGGCGATTTTAAAAAGGCGGCAGCAATGCAGCTTGAAGCATTACCTCTCATCGATTCATTATTCTCAGAGGTAAATCCAATTCCTGTAAAGAAAGCTCTTAACCTCATGGGCTTTGAGGCTGGTCCACTCAGAAAGCCACTTACAGAAATGGAGCCTGAACATGCAAAAGTCCTTGAACAGGATATGAAAAATTACGGGATACTTTAAAATGTGTTGTGAGGGCACAGCTAGGTAGGTTGTGGGGAATGCCAAAAGCCTGCGACTCGTGTTCTTTATACTTTCATTTTTGCTCATATCGTTTGCTAAGAAAATAAAGCAAGTCCTATACAAGATTTTCCCACCGCGGGAGAAGCCACGTCCTTGTGACTGCTCTCGCTTTTGCTGCCGTCCGTGGCAGCGGCTGGAAAAATCTAGTAAAGGACTTGTTTTATTTTCTAAGCTCACTTTAGAGCAAAAATGAGAGTATAAAGAACACGAGTCGCAGGCTTTTGCATTCTGCGGAATGTTGTGAAAGCTGTGCAAAGTGCACTATAACTAAGCAAACTGTAGGTTTGGTGGCTGGTTTTATTACCTCTAGTTCAGTATTTAAGGGTGAAAATTGGGAGGTACTAGCGAAAAGATGTGGCAAGGGAACAATATGAAAAAAATAGAGAAATGTAAATGGAGACTAGAATTAATGGGGATAAACTGAGATAATTAAAATAGAAGTTTAGTCATAGGAAGTTTGTTTTTTTATGCTGATGAATTATGAAAGAATAGAGAGTGGCGAGATGAAAAAGGATATTAAGTATTTGGTGTTGGATGTAGATGGAACTTTGACTGATGGTTGTGTCTATATGGGTGAAAATGGAGAGCTTTGTAAGGCTTTTAATATAAAGGATGGCTATGGGATTGCAAATATTGCACTTCCTGCGGGGATTGAGACTGTTATTATTACAGGGCGTATGAGTACAATTGTAAAGAATCGTGCGGCTGAGCTTAAGATATCAAAGGTTTATCAGGGGGTGTCTGATAAGAGGACGAAGCTTGAGGAAATTTTGGAAGAGACTGGTTTTGCAATGAAAAATTGTGCCTATATGGGTGATGATTGCAATGATATGGATTGCATGTTGGCTGTAAAAAATGGTGGAGGTCTTGTGGGCTGTCCAGCAGATGCGGTGAATGAAGT
Organism: Pseudobutyrivibrio sp.; assembly: GCA_045617805.1. Classification (GTDB taxonomy): domain Bacteria; phylum Bacillota; class Clostridia; order Lachnospirales; family Lachnospiraceae; genus Pseudobutyrivibrio. The sequence continues at coordinate 30,592 of JAZLJM010000025.1, read as the reverse complement.
TAGAAATATTTCTGATTTTGTAAGCACAAAGGATGGTGGTAGAGGTGCTGTCAGAGAATTTATAGAATGGATTGTGCGATAATGTATGAGCATAAAAGGGGAGTAAATTCTTTAGTAATAAAGCTGGTGGCGATGTTCGCGATGCTTGTTGATCATGTTGGAGTGATTATTCTTAGTAGATGGGGGATGCAGTATGATACGGTAAGCATGATGGATTTTTCAAATCCGTATTCAGCGTTATATTCGTGTGCTAGATTGTTTGGGCGTTTGGCTTTTCCACTTTATATTTTCTTACTGGTGGAGGGCTTTGAAAAAACTTCTAATAGATTAAAATATTTTATCAATTTGTTGATTTTTGCAGCGATTTCAGAGGTGCCATTTGATTTGGCAATTCGAGGTGAAATATTTTATCCGAAATACAATAATGTAATGATTACCTTGTTACTAGGCTTTTTAGCTATTTGGACTATAGAGCTGATTTTACAAAGTGAGTTTCTAAGAAGCTTTAATAAGCCTACGCTTGTGTATGTGATAATTGTATTGTCAATTGTATTTTATATGTCAATTGCAGGCTTGGTGCATAGTGATTATAGATATTATGGCGTAGCTGCTATTGTGGCGATGTATCTTGTTAGAAAGCAGAATATACTGTTGGCTTTTGTCTTTACAGTAATAGTTTTGACTTTTTCAAATGAAACAGAGCTTGCGGCAATATTTGGATTGCCACTGATATTATTTTATAATGGTGATAGAGGATTTTCTTCAAAAATACTTAAGTATGTATTTTATTGGTTCTATCCAGTACATTTTTTGGCGATATGGCTTGTGCAGCTATTTATTGATAGCTAGACCATATAGTTTTGCTATTAAAGAAGCGCTGTTCTAGTTGTAAAGTGTTTGTATTACATAGCACTTTTGTTAAATGTATAATTGTATTATTAAATGTCTCGAAAATGTCACAAATTGCTGATAGAATATATAGTATAGATTGGAAAATGTATTTTGTTATGATTTCTAAAATACATTTGAATATGGTGATGATAATTCTTCAATTGGTGAAATTATAGGTATTGAAGATAAAATAACAAATCATAGTTAGGAGGCATAAGTTATGGAAAAATTAGAGAATGTTATTGAACTTACACATCCTTTGTTGAAACACAAAATTACAATGCTTCGAGACAAGAATACACATACTGGTGAATTCAGAGCATTAGTTGAAGAAATTGCAATGCTTGAAGCCTTTGAGGCATTAAATGATTTGCAAACGGAGGACATCGAAATTGAAACTCCAATTGAAAAAACTATGGCGCCTGTGATTTCAGGTCGTAAAATGGCAATTGTTCCAATTTTAAGAGCTGGTCTAGGAATGGTTAATGGTATTCAAAAGCTTGTTCCTACTGCAAAGATTGGTCATATTGGTATGTACAGAGATGAGGAGACGCATACACCACAGGAGTATTACTGCAAGCTTCCAAGTCCAATAGATGAACGTCTGATTGTAGTCACAGATCCAATGCTTGCTACAGGTGGTTCCGCGATAGATGCAATATCTCAGATTAAAGCGCATGGTGGAAAGCAGATTAAGTTTATGTGTATTATTGCTGCTCCAGAAGGCGTTAGAGCCCTACATGAGGCGCATCCAGATGTTCAGATTTATATTGGCAATATAGACCGAGAGCTTAATGAAGATGCTTATATTTGTCCAGGTCTCGGAGACGCTGGTGACCGTATTTTTGGTACAATGTAATTTCGCAATTCATTAAGAAAACGTTGATTTTTCAAGCATTTCGAGGAGGATTCCATTGGAATCATTGACATGTAAAAAGGGCAAAAATTTAATATCTGAGGGTGAAGCTGTCGACCGTATGTATATTGTATACAGCGGTAGTGTAGATCAGTGTTGGAAGGACAATCACATTACCTTGGGGCCGGGTACGGTTGTTGGATTGTCAGATGCACTTAATAGCGAGTATGATGCAAATTACACAGTATTAAGCGATGATACTGTGCTTTTTCCATGCTATTATAAAAACATGGATGATCTTGATAGAGTGTTTTCAGATCAGCCTGTTTACATTTTTGGTTTTGCTAAAGGTTCCTTTAGACAATGTCGAGAGGTGTTTGCTTTATACGACAAACGTCTTAAACAAGTTGAAGACTATTATGATTTTTGCCATGGTGCATATCGTGAATACAAGAAAATTTGTAAAAAGGTCGGCGCATTTGCTCGTGAAATCGATATGCTTGAAGAATTTGAGCCTATTGAGTTGGAAGGGCGAATTTTAGACTGGGAGAAGGCGTATATTGATAGTCTTAATTCAGTTGATAATAAAGAAATTGAAAATATCTATGGTAAGCGAATTGAAATCGTAAAGGGTGTAATCGGAATTTCATGTGGTTTAATGGACAGAGCTATGAATTGCGTGGAGATTATGAGCTATTATCTGGAAGAGTTTACACCTATTTTGCTTTCTAATGATATGCTTGATTTATTTGGTTTGCTTTTCGAGCTTAGAGTTTTTGTAGCGGAGCGACGTATTAATCCAGAGGAAGTATCCAATCTGATAGAAATGGTTTACAAGTATGCCTCTGAAAGTGGCTTTTATGATGCTGTCTTGCTAAAAAACAGATATGCTGACTACAAGAATCACAATTTCCACGAAGATACTCAGGCATACGAGGAAGCTGAAGAAATTCAACAAGCACAGTTTGACGATTGCTTTGCACATATCTGTCAATTTGCAGGTATTTCCGAAGAAAATACAGAGAAATACCGCACTATGCTTATAGATTATCTGGAATTATCTGACCGCGAGGGAAAAGAAGACAGAGACCGTCGTGTCCGCAAAAAAGCTGTGGATATGTTTTATGAGGTTTATCAGGCAGCCTTTTTTAAGAGTCTCAAGGTGCGTGAGCTTTCACCAGTTGTTGAGATGTTTTTACATTTTGGATTCATGGATGTGAATGCAGTTGGTCCTGAAATTGCAGACCAATTGATGGAACTTCTTGACAAGCTTTTCTTATGTCAAAGTGACCATACATATACAATTTATACCTGGCTTCGTGCAGTCTATAATGGCGAACGCGAGCCAAGTAAAAATGAGCTTGATTTAGATTACAGAGGTTTTGTACTTGAAGAACGCAAAGCTGGTAATATTCCAGAAAACAAGGTCCAGGATTGGATGTCAGATCAAATAGAAAAGGTAAAGTTTGAAATTGGCAATTTCTTTAAATCTGCCAACAGAACAACCTCTGGAAAAATGTCAGCATTTTGTCCAATACTTACCGCTGATGATTTTCTTGCAGAGCCATTGCGTATGCTTGTTACAGAGCAAAAGCTTAAAGAATGTCTTGATAAAATTGAGGAAGTTGATTTCCAAATTTTCCTTCGAGAAGCATACTTTACCGACATGGAAGCTAACATCAAAAGTGAGACTTACCTACATAGAGTGGAGCCAGACATAATCCTCTTACCAAATGGTGGTATGCGTGCCATGATGTGGCAGGAATGTGGTGGCATTAAAGTTGATACCCCAGGTCGTTTTGTATTTCCACTTTTTACAATTGATGACCTATACAAGATGATGATGTACTGCTGCGGCGCCTTCAGATGGGAAATTTGTCGTAAAGAGCAAGGAGCCCGCTGGAATGATATCTCCAGTGAGTGTCTTACCTCAGACTTTTACGACTACTTCACCTTCTATCGCAAAAACAAAGACCTCACAGCCGAAAACAAAGAAAAAGTCAAAATCCTACTTAAGTCTTCCCGCAACAATATGCGTGAAGCCTTTACCAAGCAATACAACATATGGATCAACTTTGAAGCGCAAGGAAGTATCCGCCTCAACAAAAGTGAGCGAAATATCCTCTGCAAATACTGCACCTTCTCCAAAAAGTATCGCGACAAGGTTGAATCCCATCCAATGTTTGAGCAGTCAATTACCCGCTACAACGTAAAAACCTCTCAAGCATTACACCACCTCAAAACCGTCTTTGACCGTTACGAAAAAGCAGGTGGCATAGTGCCCGACGAAATAAAAAAGGCCATGGACTACTTACGAATGTAGTTCCACTCGAGTCTTTCGTTCGCTTTTATCTATAATAAATCTAACCTACCGGGCGTCCTCCAAGCCTTAAGCTTTCGGCGGATGCCCTTTTTATCTTTTCCTTATACATATTTGTCCAACTTCGCCATTCTACTTGCCATAATCTCCCCTAGCCCCACACTCCAAAACTTTTTTCTGCTTCTAAATTTATAGGCTATAAGAACCAGACAAGGCATATTATAGAAGAAGTCTTAGAGGCAGAAAAAAGTTTTGGAGTGTGGGGCTAGGGGAGATTATGGCAAGTAGAATGGCGAAGTCAGAAGGGAGATAGAAGGAAAAGATAAAAAGGGCATCCGCCGAAAGCTTAAGGCTTGGAGGACGCCCGGTAGGTTAGATTTATTATACTTGGTAGTAGACGCGAGACTCGGGTGGGACTGATTCAGTAATAAAGGTTGAGCCGCCTATGATGGAGTCGTGTCCGATTGTGGTTTCGCCGCCGAGTACTGATGCGTTGGAGTAGATGGTTACGTTGTCTTCGATGGTTGGGTGACGGCGCTTGCCACGGAGATTTTGGCCGCCACGAGTTGAAAGGGCTCCGAGGGTTACACCTTGGTAGATTTTTACGTTGTTGCCGATGACTGTGGTTTCGCCGACTACGATGCCTGTGCCGTGGTCGATGAAGAAATATTTGCCAATTGTGGCACCTGGATGTATGTCGATGCCTGTGTTTGAATGAGCGTATTCAGTCATGATGCGAGGAATCATAGGAATTTTTAGTAGGTATAGCTCGTGGGCAAGACGATAGATTGTGATTGCAAGAATGCCTGGGTATGCAAATATGATTTCGTCTATGCCTGTTGCGGCAGGATCACCGTCGTAGGCTGCTTGTAAATCTGTGTCAAGGAGAGCTCTGATTGCAGGAATTTTTTTGAGAAATTCTAAGGAGAGTTCTTCGGCTTTTGCGGTGAGTTCATCGTCTGTGGCTGCTTTGAATTCGTTGCGGTAACGTAGTACAAGAGCAATTTGCTTGTTGAGGTTGTAGATGACATCCTCCATTAGGGTGCAGAGGTTGGTTTCTACATTGTAAACCTTGTAAATGTGCTCTCTGTAGTAGCCAGGGTATACGATACGCATGAGCTTTTTGGTGATGTCTATGATGATGTCCTTGTTTGGCTGATTGTATGTATCAATTTTGTCAATGGCACGGTCTGAGTTGTAGTCTTTTAATATTTCCTGTGCTATTGCTGTGATTTCGTGTTCTATTTTTTTACCTTCCATAATTAGTTCTCCATAATTGTGATTATGTTTTATTGTAGCACAAGTATGAGTGTGATAGAATGTTCAAAATAAAAGTCTTTTTTAGTTGGAGGATATCATGATAAATCAACATTTTAAAGCAATGCTTTCAGGCAAATCAGTAATTCGTGAGCTGAGCGAATATGCTACTGCTCGAGGTAAGGAGATTGGCTATGAGAATGTGTTTGATTTTTCACTGGGTAATCCGAGTGTGCCTTGTGCAGATGAATATACAAAGACTGTGATTGATATGTATCAAAATATGAATCCTATGGAGATTCACGGGTATAGCCCATCACTTGGAATTGAGAGTGTGCGTGCAAAAGTTGCTGAGAGCCTGAATCAGAGATTTGGGATGAATTATGAGGCAAAGCATATTTTTATGGCATCAGGTGCTGCGGGGGCTATTGCACATGCGTTAAGAGGTGTTACAAAGCCGGGGGATAAGATTCTTGGGTTTGCACCATTTTTTCCTGAGTATAGACCTTATATAAATGAGACAGGAGCTGTGCTTGAGCTGGTTCCTGCTGATACAAAGGATTTTCAGATTAATTTTGAAAAGCTTGTAGAGATGCTTGATAGTGATGTTCAGGCTGTGATTATTAATACTCCTAATAATCCTACTGGTGTAGCATATAGCACTGCAACAATTAAGAAGCTTGCAGAGCTTTTAGAGGCAAAGCAAAAAGAATTCGGTCATGATATTTTCCTGATATCTGATGAACCGTATCGAGAAATTGTTTTTGATGGGGCTGATTGTCCATATCCAAGTAAGTTCTATGATAATTCAATTTCATGCTATTCATTCTCGAAGAGCCTGTCGCTTCCGGGTGAGCGTATTGGCTATGTTGCGATTAATCCAAAGGCTACAGATGCTGATATTTTTGCAGTTATTTGTGGGCAAATTAGTCGTGGAATAGGACATAACTGTCCGTCATCAACAGCCCAGCTTGCTGTAGCAAAGGTTATTGACAAAACCTCGGATTTGTCTGTGTATGAGACAAATATGAATTTGCTGTATGATGCGTTGGTTGAGATTGGGTTTGAGGTTGTTAAGCCGGCGGGAACTTTTTATATTTTCCCTAAGTGCCTTGAAGAGGATTCAGTTGCGTTTTGCAATAAGGCAAAGGAATATGATTTGATTTTAGTGCCAGCGGATAATTTTGGTTGCCCTGGATATTTTAGAATGGCATATTGTATTGATACAGAAAAGGTAAAAAGAGCAATTCCAGTATTGAAGAAATTTGCACATGAGGTTTATGGAAAATAATACTGGAAAAAGCGAACAAAAGTTTGTATAATATTAACCATGGAAGATAAAAGTTACATGGTTATTGATTTAAAATCTTTTTATGCGAGCGTAGAGTGCGCTGACAGAGGGCTTGATCCCATGAAGGCGATGCTGGTTGTGGCTGATCCTGAGCGTAGTGAGGGCACGATATGTCTTGCAGTTTCTCCTGCAATGAAGGCGGCTGGTGTAAGGAACCGTTGCCGTGTATATGAGATTCCTAAGGGACTTGAATATACTATGGCACCGCCTCGTATGCAGCTATATATTGACACATCTGCGAATATCTATGGTATTTATCTCAAATATATCGCCAAAGAAGATATTCATGTTTATTCCATTGACGAGGCTTTTCTCGATGTAACTTCATATCTTACGTTGTATCAGATGTCAGCACATGAGCTTGCGCTCAAAATCATGGATGATATTTTAGAAAGCACAGGACTTAGAGCTACCTGTGGAATTGGTACGAATATGTACTTGGCAAAGATTGCACTTGATATTCAGGCTAAGCATGCACCTGATTTTATCGCTGAATTGGATGAAGCATCCTATAAAAAGCTTTTGTGGAAGCATCGGCCGCTTACAGATTTTTGGCGTATAGGTCCAGGTACTGCCAGACGCTTGAATTCCATGGGACTTTTGACTATGGAGGATATTGCAAAAGCACCTGAAAAGCTTTTATACAAAGCCTTTGGTACGGAGGCTGAGTTTTTAATCGACCATGCCTGGGGACGAGAGCCTTGCACTATTGCCCAGATAAAGAATTATAAGAAAAAAAGCCAGAGTCTGTCGATGGGGCAGGTGCTGCTTCGTGATTATACTTACGAGGAGGCGCTTATTATTGTCAAAGAAATGGCAGAAAACCTTTCTCTTGATATGGTTTCAAAACATGTAGTGACTAATAATATTTCTCTTCATGTCGGTTATTCTTTTGATACGATGCCGTCTGTAGGGCATAGCATGACACTTGATGTGACTACGAATTCGGTCACTATTTTACGAGATTCATTTGTCAAAATTTTTAATAGAATTGTGGCAGTTGATGGCAAGGTGCGTCGTATTAGTCTTAGCGCCAATAATGTTTTAGATGAGTGTTTTGAACAATACTCACTGTTTGTTGACCCTGCGATTATGGAGCGCGATCGAAGTATATCGTCTTCAGTCAACGCTCTCAAAGAAAAGTTTGGTAAAAACGCAGTCCTTAAAGGAATTGACCTTGAACAGGCTGCAACTACAATTGAGAGAAATGGTCAGATAGGAGGGCACAAAAGTGGCTAGAGCAGATAGAGCGATGCAGTTTGCACCATTTGCAGCATTAAAAGGCTTTGAAGAGGCCCTTCGAAAAAAGGAATTTGTGGAGGTGCCAAAAGCAGAGCTGTCAGAGGAGGCACTTGAATATCTGGATTATAAAATTTCGCAGATTAGGTGCAAGGATATTGTGACAGTAATCTACTATGTAGATGGTCAATATGTTAAGAAGGAAGGCGTAGTATCAAAGCTTGATGTGACGGCGCGTATTTTGACGATTGTTACAACTGACATAAGCTTTGACGATATAAAGGATATCAGATTTTGAATGCTTTGGCTGCGTTTAAAATATTGCTGATAATGCACATTAAGACAAGGGATAGGATTGTTGATATTGCGCATGTTTACTTGACTTTTACACATAAAAGTGTTAAATTTGTACAAGTGTGTTTAAGACTTTTAAGCACTAAAGTAAACACAAATTTTGCCAGAAGAAGGCGTTAATTTTAATGTAAGAAGGGAGAAAATCAAATGAAGAAGTTAGTAAGCTTACTCATGATTTCTACAATGGCACTCAGCATGGTTGCATGTGGTGCTAAGGATTCTTCATCAAAGGGTGAAGATGCAGATGCGGCTGCAAAAGATGGATACAATATCGGAGTTGTTCAGTTAGTTCAGCATCCAGCACTTGATGCTGCTACAGAGGGATTTCAGGCAGCAGTTGAAGAAAAGTTAGGTGACAAGGTTACAGTTACAATTGACAATGCAGCAGGTGATTCTGCTACATGTTCTACAATTGCTAACCAGTTTGTAGCTGATGGTGTTGATCTCATCATGGCAAATGCTACTCCTGCTTTACAGGCAGCAGTTACTGCTACAGCAGATATTCCAATCGTTGGTACATCAGTAACAGATTACGGTACAGCTCTTAGCATTTCTGACTGGAAGGGTACTACTGGTATGAATGTTACAGGTACAGCAGATTTGGCTCCACTTGATGGACAGGCTGATATGCTTAAGGAATTATTCCCAGATGCAAAGGAAGTTGGTATTATTTACTGCTCTGCTGAGCCAAATTCACTTTATCAGGCAGATACAATTACAACTTACCTTGAGCAGGCTGGTTATACAGTATCTACATACACTTTTGCTGATACAAATGATATTGCATCAGTAGTAAAGAGCGCATGTGATGCATCAGATGTTATTTATGTTCCAACTGACAATACAGCAGCTTCATGTGCTGAGACAATCAGTGGTGTTGCAATTCCTGCAGGTATTCCAATTATCGCTGGTGAGGAAGGTATTTGTTCACGTTGTGGTGTAGCAACACTTTCAATTGATTACTATGATATCGGATATCAGGCTGGTCTCATGGCTGTAGAGATTCTTGAAAATGGCAAGGATCCAGCAACTATGGAAATTGAATATGCTCCAAAGTTCGAGAAGAAATTCAACAAAGATATTTGTGACGAGCTTGGTGTAAAGGTACCATCTGATTACGTAGCTATCGAAAAAGAAGCTGAATAAAATAAATTTAGGTGGGCAAGGTCATCGATAAGGTGACCTTGCTCTTTGAGGTTAAAAACATGGAAATTTCTTCACTTTTAAATGCTCTGCCAGGTGATGTCGCGCAAGGTATAATTTGGGGTATCATGGCACTGGGCGTATTTATTACATACAAAATATTAGATTTTGCCGATTTGTCAGTAGACGGTTCGTTTGCGACGGGCGGCGCTGTTACAGTAGTACTTATGCTTGCAGGCTATAATTCAGGCGCAGCTCTTGTAATTGCATTTTTTGCAGGAGTTCTTGCAGGTCTTACTACAGGCTTACTTCATACATTGCTTGGAATTCCTCCTATTCTTGCCGGAATTCTTACACAGATAGCTCTTTATTCCATCAACTTAAATATCATGGATGGTAGAGCGAATGTTCCAATCAATGTAACTGAGTTTGATATGCTTGTATCGCTTAGATTTGTTCCAAAATCAATTATCATTGCAGCGATTTTTGCAATAGTTCTTATTGTAATTATGTATTGGTTTTTTGGTACAGAGCTTGGTTCGGCAATCAGAGCAACTGGTGCTAATCCAGCTATGTCAAAAGCACAGGCAATCAATATTAATGCCATGAAGGTTATTGCACTTGCACTTTCAAACGGTGTTGTTGCACTTTCAGGTGGTCTTTTTGCACAGTACCAGGGCTTTTCAGATATCAATATGGGCAGAGGTTCAATCGTTATTGGCCTTGCTGCTCTTATTATTGGAGAAGTACTTTGTAAAGCATTATTCTCAAAGCATGAGAACTTTATGCTCACTATGCTTTTTGTAATCATAGGTGGTGTTTTATATTACATCATAATCGGCCTCGTATTATGGCTTAAGATGCCTACAAATGATTTGAAGCTATTTACAGCAATCGTAGTTGCAATCTTCCTTGCAGTTCCATACATCAAGTCACAGGCAAGCAACTCCTTCAGAAAAGCTGCAAAGAGAGGAGGTAGAACAGATGCTTAGTGCTGTTAATATTCACAAAACCTTTAATAAAGGTACAAACAACGAAAAGTTTGCATTAAGAGGTGCTACACTAGAGCTTGAAACAGGCGAGTTTTGTACTGTTATCGGCGGTAATGGAGCTGGAAAATCTACTTTCATGAATGCCATTTCAGGTGTATGGCCAGTTGATGAAGGCTCTATCGTAATTGACGGAATAGACGTAACTGGTTTACCAGACTACAAACGTGCGAAATACCTAGGACGTGTTTTTCAGGATCCAAAGATGGGAACTTGTCCACAAATGGAAATCATAGAGAATCTTGCACTTGCAGCTCGCCGAGGCAAAGGCCGTGGCTTAGGCTGGGGTGTTACTCATGATGAAAAGCTCAAGTATCACGAATTGCTCAAAATTCTTGATCTTGGCCTCGAAGAAAGAATGACTACAAAGGTTGGTTTGCTTTCAGGTGGTCAGCGCCAAGCTCTCACTCTTCTCATGGCAACCCTTCAAAAACCAAAGGTTCTTCTTCTTGATGAGCACACAGCAGCTCTTGATCCTAAAACTGCTGAAAAGGTTCTTCATACCACAGAGCTTCTCGTCAAAGAAAACAACCTCACAACAATGATGGTTACTCACAACATGCGTGATGCCATCCACTACGGAAACCGCCTCATCATGATGAATGAAGGCAAAGTTATCCTCAACATCTCCGGTGAGGAAAAGAAAAACCTTACAATTGACCAGCTTCTTCGCAAATTCGAAGAAATCTCTGGCTCAGAATTCACAACAGACACAGAATTACTTTCAAAATAAACTCAAAGGCACCCTAAGTGGTGCCTTTTTATAGTTTTCTTCCCTACTTATACTGATAATATCTTATAGCTCCCTCATCCCCACCCACCAATGCATATTTCCCTATGCTTTTAACCTTCAGACTATAATATGCCCTGACTGGTTCTTATCGGTCCATACCCCTGCACTTGCAAATCTGTAAAATCCTAAAATCCAGCATAGCAAGTCCCGCAGATATGGTGTCTTCCCGAGGTTAGCCAAATTTTTAAAAATGTCCTTTTGGGGCGGACAGCCTTTTAAATTTCCTAGAATTCCCAAATCCTGTGGCTCGTGCCATCCATACTTACATTTTTGCTCTAAAGTGAGCTTAGAAAATTCGACAAGTCCTTTGCTAGATTTTTCACATCCGCTGCCATGGACGGCAGCGCAAGGCTGAGCAGGCACACGATGTAACTTCTCAGACGGTGGGAAAAATCTTGCAAAGGACTTGTCTAATTTTCTTAGTGAACGGTATGAGCAAAAATACGAGTAGGGCTGCCTAGGTACACAAGCTTTTGTCATTCCTCTCAACCTATCGTGCTGTTCGCCCCAAAAGGACATTTTTAAAAATTAGTCGAAGCCGCGGATAAGACACTCATATCTGCGGGACTTGCTATGCCGGATTTTAGGATTTTACAATTGCAAGTGCAGGGGTATAAAGCGATAAAAACCAGCCAGGGCATATTACATCAAGAAATTATTATGTCGCAGAAAACAGGTGTTTTAGGATGTGGCAAGGCGGATAAGTTGAAATTGGTTAGAAAATGTCGCCCTTTTGTCCCTGTTTAAAATATATTATGTATTCAAGTTGGAGTATTATACTCATTTTTCAGATAATTATTAATTTTTTATTAGTATGTATTGGAGACGCTTATGAACCAGAATCAACTTTATCCTTTTGAAAGAAACAGGTATTACGCAGGTAAGATGCTGACATCAGCCGATTTTCAGGCTGAACAAAGTTATTTTAATAATAAGGAGAGATTTTTAAATACGCTCATGTACGGTAGCGGTATCGTTTGTGGTATGAGTGTATTTAGCTTGGATGACATGTCTATCCTTGTAGAAAGTGGAGTGGCTATTGATCCATTTGGTCGAGAGATTGTTTTAGACAGCTCTGTGGTGAAAAAGCTTTCGGCACTCGAAGGCTATGATGATATTGAGACAGAAGAGGTCTATCTCGGAATTAAGTACAATGAAGAGATGGTTCATTCTGTTTATGCTGTTGAGCAGAATAATTCAGGTAAAGAGCACGAGTATAGTCGTGTCGCCGAAAATTATAAGTTATTTATTAAAGATACTAATAAAGAAGAAGATCATAGTATAAAGGATACGGAATTTTTAACTGGTGATGTAATTTACCAGGATCAGGATTTCAGAGTTGAACTTTTGATTCCAACAATGGTTAGCCGCGGAGAGTCTGTACGTGTAGTTGTAAAAACAACAAAGCTAAGCGATGAGAATAATAAACTGATTTTGCATGCTATAGTGCAAATCCCAGGCTTGTTGTGTGGAACAGCGCAGGAAATTAATATCGATTTAGAGGATATTGAGCTTGGAATAGATGAAACCTATGAAGAGGAATATTGGATTTCTGCTGAGAAGAATACTGGTGAGGATACTACATTATTAATTAAGAGCGGTAGCGCCTATGCATACATTAATGATGAAGCGGTAAAGGTTTCAACAGATTTTTCAGTAAAAATTCTGTTTACGGATTCTACTCCTAGAGAGATTGTAAACCGGGCAGTTGCTTTATCAAGTCTTGAGATGCGTGAGTTAAGTGAAAAGAAGGATTATGTTTTGATTGCAAAATTAAAGCTGATTAATTCAAACAATTCATACGTGATTGATAAGATTGTTGAGCAGGGTGTTAAGAATTATTTGACACTTCCAAAGACAAATGATGTTAGAGCTGACTTTATGGACTTCTATATTCCTCATCCAAAGGAAAAGCAGATTAATGCAAAGAAGACCGCGGATATTTCAGCTATTATAAATCGTGAGGCTCCACAATCAATGATGCCTGAGATGGCTACAGGTATTCTTGAAATTCCACTTGGAAACAATCCGAAAAAGGATATGGTTTTCTATTCTGGTGAAATTATGCATGGACTTGGAAAAGGAAATGTATATGTACAGATTGGTGTAGAACTAGTTTCAACAGATGAGAGCTTAGGTGCAAATGCTAAGAGTACGATATATGGAAATGCTGATTTATTTTCAAAGGATAAGATAAAGGTGCCAAATGTTGATACAGCAGTGAAGGTTCTAAATGATAAGGGTAGCTTTGTTGTTGGTGCTAAATTAAATGAAAATCTTGACTTTATTCTTTTGACCTATAGATGGGTGGCTATTAAGTTCCCAACAAATAAGGATATAAATCCATTAGAGGATTATGTAGGAAAGAGCATTGTGCCTGAAACACCTACAGTTGTTTTAGGAGCGCGAGAAAGTCATTTCTTTGGTGTTCGTTTCCAGAATATGGATAAGTGCAGTATCAATTACACCTTGACCGAAGAAAATAGTGGTGAAATTACTTCAGATGGTATTTACACAGCTCCAAGTAAAGAGGGTGTATATGAAATTTGTATTTATTGTACAGATATGCCTGTTATTTGTGCTTATGCATACGCAATTGTTAAGAAGAAGGATGTAACAACAACGGATGATTTGGTAAAGGCAACAGGTATTAATATACAAGGGTCTGCAAAAGCAGGTGAACCTGAAAAGTAGTATTTAAAGCAAGAGGAAATTAGATGATTTATCAGGACGGAAACTTACAATTAAACTGCATACAGATAATTAGGGACAATGCTGTTAACAAAATTTGTGTATGTGAGAATGTTTCTGACAAGATTGGTACCAAATATGTAACAGTAGAGCTTAAAAATCATGAGATTTCGAAAAAGGTAATACGTATCTTTTTTGGTAAGGATGCACCTGAATATTCGCAGAGTCGATATATTTCGGAATCTGAGGGTGGAGTTTTACGATTCTTTTCCAATGATGGAAAGATTGTTTTGTTGTTTCCTTATTCACTGCCACGTCCGATAACGAATTTTTATGTGGGTGAGGTTTTGCCGCTTTCAACATGTGAGGAAATTTGTAGTAATATTCTGATTTGTTGTATTCAGTCGGGAATTCCTTTTCCAGTTCTTTATTTGATGATTAAGCAGGAGCTTCTAAATTTAAATCAGGATAATTCGATTTATTTTAGCTATTGTATAGATTTTTCTGAAATTGATGAAAAAATCGGTCAGCGTGAGTGCGTGGTTGAAACTGCAAAGCTGTTGTTATGGATTTTACAGCCGCATTCAAGTGAAAGAGCAATTAGCTATGAGCTCTTACAAAAGCGTGTGGCAAGCTCAGGTTATTCAAAATATACGGAACTGTATAAGGATGTCACAATGGCATCATCACCACATTTTAAAGGGAATTTTATAACACGATTTATTGACTTTTTTAAGAATAATAAGGATCCGTTGTTTAAGGTTTTACTAGTTGTGTGCGTTATACTGTTTGTAATAACGGTAGCTTCACTGATAACACAGATGATTTTTGGAGATGTGCCGTGGCTACGGTTGTTCTTTGGACAGTTTAAGCATATTGGAACAGAGTCTTTGCTACAATAGTGTGTAGAATTATGAGGATATTTCTATGAAAAAATTTGGCATAGCAAGTTTATGTTGGTTAGTATTTTGGATTATTTTTGTATCAACGGTTGCGATAGTATATATTGCAAATATGGCAAGTTGCATGGTGGATGCTGAAAAAATTGAGGATGGATATGTTCTTCTTGAAAGTAGTAAATTAGGCAATGCTGTATATGTAATTAAGAAAAATATTATTGTGGGAGTAAACAAGCATACCTATGTTGATGATGAGGATGCTACCTTTATTACCTGCTTTGATAATTATTACTATAAGCTCACAGAAAAAAGAGATGCAAATGATATGACTTTTAATGTTTCTGTAATTAATGTAGATATGAAGGATATATTTACAACACCATGGATGACATTACCACGACCGGGGCAGATTTCAGATATTGAATATCAAAACGGGTGTTTATCTATTGCAGAAATATCTTCAAATAGATCGAAGGCATATCGATATACAATTGATTTTGCCGGCGCCATGAACAAAGAAAAGGCTGTCGGCAATACCATAATTATTGACTATAAGGAAACACAGGAGTCTAATGCAGGCTTTGCTTTTGCAAATATAGTTGATGGCAAATTAGTGTGCAATGAGTATGGCGAAGAGCAATTTAATACAGCGGATTGTTTATATGAGGCGTGTGAATCATTTGCGGTGGCTTCCTCAAATGATACTTCGTGGAAGCTAAAGAGATTTGATATCTTTGTTATTCAGACGACAATGATATTCTTAATCGGTATTGTGTTAATTTTGCTTATTCCTTATCTTAGTAAAAAGAATAATAGAGTTGCAGTATTGTTTATTTACTGGGAATTAATACTATTTGTTTTAGTTGGAATACATTGGGTTGGTTATCGAAAGCTGTATGAAGCAATTAATATGCAGGTAATGACGATTACCGGAACGACGATTGGTTTGATTCTTTTCATTTCAGCAAATAGTGATATTGCTCGTTTGGAAAAAGCAATGATTACTTTGGCTTCAGGGGATACAAATGTAAAGAAGCCAGCTGTGTATGGCAAAGATATGAATCATATTTGGAATGCTATATCAGAGATTAGTAATAAATTTAGAGAAATAACTTACGAGAAGCATAATATTTTTGAGTCATATTATCGTTTCGCTCCGAAATCAATTGAAAGTGTTTTACAAAAAGGCTCTATTTCAGATGTAAAAAGTGGTGACAATGTAGAGTTCGTTGGAACAGTTGCAGTTTTTGATAATCAGATAAAGGATAGAGCGTATGTGAGAAAAAATGATGCACATATTTTCCCGGAGCAATTTTTGGCACTGATTTCCAAGTATCAGGAAAAGGGAATGGCATTTCTTGTTTCTACGAATGCAGAGATGACGCGTATGCGAGTGCTTTTTGATAAGGATTATAATCGTAGCTATACCTTTGGCGTAGAATACGTTCATCTTATACAGGCACAAAATGCAAAGAAAAAGTATATTGACAGTACGATAATAGTTCATAATTGTAATATTTTTTATGGAATTATCGGAAATGCAAATCAGAGTGCTCAAATTATGTTAGCAAATGAAATTGAAGCACTTGAAAACAATATTTCGATTTTTAAAGAGATGAAGCTAAATTATCTGATGACAAAAGAGGCTTTGGATATGGAAATTCAAAAGCCGTCGGTAAGATATGTTGGGAATCTCGTTATAGATGGACGACGGGAACCACTTGAGGTTTATCAGGTTCTTGATGTTTTGCCAAGAACTCAGCGTGAATTATATTTGCAAACTAGAGAAAGATATGATGAGGCAATAGAGCTTCTTAAGAAGAAGGATTTATTCCTGGCACGAAATGTATTTGCTGAGATTTTGAGAACAATTCCTGATGATAAGGTAAGTAGATGGTATATCTATTTATGTGAAAAGTATTTAGAAGAGCCTTCTGAAAAGATTTCATTAAGTTTGAATCGTTAGAATGTTTAAAATGTTTTAACTAACAAACACAGGAGATACGACATGAATGGTGGAAAAGGATTCCTAGAAGTAATAATAAGTGCTGTTAGAGCAAGAATATTGCCACTAGTCAGCAAAATAAAGATGTGGCTGACGCCAAGTTATTTTATTGCACGACTTAAGAGCTTTTTCTCGATTTTCGTTCAAAAAATAATGAACATAAAGCCACAGCATCAGCATGACTATTATGATATTGCTAAGTGGCAGGTTAGTAAAAAATTAGCGTATTTTATTGTAATAATTATAGGCTTAATATCTGCAATTTATCTGATTAGTATGGGCTCAAGCTTTATGTCGCGTGAAGGAAAGGATCATTTAAAAACCTACAAATATAACAATGTTTTACTCAGATTTGCAAAGGGCGATGTTGGAATAAAGGGCAAGTCAGGTTATTTGGCTTATGAGGGCGAGGTATCAAAGGGCGCATGTAATGGAAAAGGCTCATTATACAGACCTGATGGTTCTCTTGTATATACTGGTGATTTTGCCTCTAGTATGTATGAAGGCGAAGGTAGCTCTTATTATCCAAATGGAAATTTACAATATGAAGGTAAGTTCCACGAGAATGAATTTTCAGGTACAGGAACCTTATATAGACAAAATGGCTCCAAGGAATATGAAGGAGCATTTGCCGTAGGTAAAAAGGAAGGTGTGGGAACCTTATGCAATAGTGGTAGTAATCCTATTTATACAGGACTTTTTGCAAATGATTACATCATATACAATGAGATGTTAGGAAAAAAGACATCAGAGATCGCTCAGTCATATACAGGTAAAAGCGATTATTATGAATCTGAAAATGAATTTATTGTGCATATGAAGGATATAAATGCAATGTATGTAGGAGCATTTGTTGAAGATATGGTAGAAGATGAAATTACAACAGATGTAGTATATGTACTTGATAATACCTTTCATTATGGTTTGAATGATGCAAGGACGATAGCAGAGGTTAATGAATTGATAGGACCGGTGTCATTTGAAGGTAATGCATATATCAATCTTCCAGAAGTACTTGCAATCAATATTATTAATACAAATGGCAGGACTGTTTTTGGAGGAAAGATTGATGTTGCTGCGGATACTCAGTACAAGGATTACATACAGGTAAATGATTTTGATGGTGACAAGTTAGTTTATTTATATGGTTACGAGGTAAATGGATTGTTGTATAATTTTGTTTGCGATAATTCAAATTCAAATTTTGATTTCTATTTCATTCAGTTACTTGATGAAGATAAAGAGGAATAAGATTTTATGGAAGTGAAAAGAAAATATCGAATTTCATATAGAATCTTTTCGCTGCTTTTGATTGTTTCTATTACATTTGCAGGAGTATATTTTGACGAGCCGTTATATGTAAAGGCGGCTGCTACTTTAAATATTAAAACAGCAATTACTTTGGCAATCGTAAATAGTGAGGAGCTTGAAGATATCGAATTGCAGATTGATGCAAAAGAGGCTGCCAAGTCTTCTGCTATTAAATCTATTGAGGTCAGACGTAGAAAAATGGCTTCTTTTAGATGGACACCTCTTTTTAGCTTTAAGTTTCCAACTACTCCAAATGGTAATGAGGAGTGGGAATTTGAAACTAAGCCCGAACAGATTCAGGTTGAGATTAATAAACTGATGCATAAGTATGCTGACAAAAAAATTGAAATTGAAAGAAACATATATGAGCTTTTTGTAAAGATATATACTTTGCAGCAGAAAATAGATTTTAATAATGAAAGACTCACAAATAAGAATGTAGAATTAAGTAAGAATGAGAGTCGTTTAGCCAGAGGCTTGGCAAGTGAAGAAGATGTAAAGGCTATGAAAAAGAGTATATCTTCTTTAGAAAAAACGATTGCGACTGATGAAAAAAATCTCATTGAGTCAAAAGAAAAATTATCAAAGATGATAAAGCTGGATGTGACGACAGGATTTGAATTTGCAAATCCATACTTAGAAGCTGATATCCCAAGAAAAATGCTTAAAGAAATCACACAATATACTCTTGATAATAACGATGAGTATTATGCATTTTGTTATGATGCTATGTATGCTAAAGCTTCTCTTAGAACCTATTATGCAATATTTAATGATAAATATAAATGGTCTGATATGCAGATAATTGCTCCATATATTAATGCAGTATTGCATGACCAGGATATTAATAAAAAGGCTTTCAAAAATGCCTATAAAGCATTCATCAAGAAGATAGACAGCTACTGGGAAGGTAAAATCCGTGTATTTATTTTTATTAAGATTCCTAGAAAATGGTTGAAAAATGAGGAGAAGGATGGTTCTGGATATATTTCCGATGATCCAGAGGCATTGCAGACAGCTTCTTTAGAGTACACGGAAAAAAGAAAAGCAAGAGATAATTATAAGGAAGAGTTGACTTCGAATGTTAAGGATACCTTTAATAATTATGTATCACAAAGGAATGCATATCTTGATGCGCTTGAGAGTGTTGAAGATGCAAAAGAAGCACTTGAAAAAGGCAATATCCTTAATAAAGCAGGTAAGATGACATATGATGAGTATGCAAATTTAGTTACTACATATGAAGATGCTCAGTTGACAGCTATTGAGTCCTTGTCTGATTATTCAAATACCTTGTATGAATTTAACAGACTTTCTTGTGGCAAGGTAATGGAATATCTTATGGGAACAGGAATCGGCGCAAAAGCGGCAGATTCCGGAGTTAGCTTTATTGAGAGTACAACAGATACAAAACGTGCATTTTACTATATTGAACCAATAGTTCAAAATTCAGAGTTTGAATTGCATGTATATATTCCACCTGATTTTAAAGTCCCTATAACAGATTATGAGTTATGGGCTGATAAAAGCAAGATTGGAAAACGAACAAGTGTTTTAAAGGGCTTGCGACATGAACAGTTAGATTTAACGGGTGATGAAGAAATAAAAATTCGTCTGTTTAATAATGGAACTATTGTTGATGATTGTATAATTGATGGCTTTGTATATAGTGGCAATTTATCTATTGAAGAAGATTCAGAGGTAGTGACAGCAGCAAGGGTACTTGGAACGTATGATATGACAACTGATGATAATAATTCAACTGTTACCTTGTCAATTAAGCCTAATGAAAATCTGGGAGTAAAGACCTTTAAGGTGACAAATTCAACAGGAAGCTACTTGATTTCTGATGATGCAATTCCTGTAGATGATACTCTTAAGTATATGCTGTTTGTAACAAATAGTGTTGATAAGCTTAAGATTGAGCTTTATAACGAAAACGATGAGCAGATAGCAACATGTAAATTAGATGCAAGTAAGCATGAAATTGTTGAGATAACAGAGTAATGAGGAATGTGGGTATGAAGAACAAAAAGCATTTAAAAAAGAAAATAGCTTTGATGCTTGTGATAATTATTGCAGTCTCTTCATGCCTGCTTTATGATGCACCAACTCAGACACAGGCCAGCTTTGATGAGAGTACGTGTATTACACTGGGAACCTATGCGGCAGGACATAATATTCCTTCTGGAACAAAGCTTGTTGGTACTTTTTTGATTGATGCAAGAGCTATGACAGATGAATTGTATGCAAGAGCTCTTGAATCAGCGACAGCAGCAGATCAAAGCTCGATTTATTATAAATCTGAGCTTGGCGGTGACCAGTGGTATGATATTTCAACAGCCTCAGGTGTATCGGCTATTGAATCAGAGGGTGATTTAGTTAATTTTTCTGAGATTAGTGGTATGTATGTAAAATACTATGTTGATAGAAATGGTGCATTTTATGATGTAAGGACTAATCGTGAAGTATATTTTTATGCTAATCCTGATTTTTACAATCTGGCTATGATGGATGAAATCGAGGGATTAACAGATTTGTTCCATAATTATACAAAGACTAATTCTAAGGGACAAATGGAGTCGCTTGATTACTATTACCACGTATTAGAGGCATATTTGAATTTGAGCTTTAGTAATGCAAATGAGGATTCTGAGGATATATATTATGGCGTAGCCGGGCTTAGAAATTGTAACATTAGTAGAGACGTTGAATTCTGCAAGCAGCAATACGATACCGTGCTTATAGCTTTGCAGGAGGATTATAAAAGGTTAAAAATGACAAATGATGAAGAGGATGAAGAAATTGCATCTGTTCTTTATAAGGTCATGGAAATGGTTTATGCAGAAAAGCAATCGTATTATTATAACAGAGTTTTAGCGCGAACAAATGATGAAGATGTAATGGATTATTTTACAAATCCAGAGGCGTACAGATGGTGGGATAAGGATTACGGTCTTCAGCCGGATAGTACAATTGTGTCTGCATTAGGAGAATGCGTTAGTAATTTGACTGAGTCAATTGAAAAAGCAGACTCAAAGAAAATGGGGCAGCCTGATGAAAATGGTACCGAGCTTGATAAGGCTCAGTATAGAGCATATCAGCAGGTTTGCTCTATTACGACATGGACACCGCTTGATACAGTGCGAAGCTATTGTAGAGAATATTATAATTGCTGGCATATTGGAAATTGTAGTGTTGGCGAAAGGCAGCAGGAGTTAAGCAAGACTAATGAACTGATGCCTACTATTTCAAATAAGTTTTCAGCAAGTATAACTGCAGGAGTTAACAGTGATTATAATACGATTAAGGCTGCTCTGCCGGATCCTGAGGATGATTCTGCATTAAAAGCAAATCTTGAGGAACAAAAAAATGCAACTGAGGTAATTAAAGAAGAACTGCAATTTATGATTACAGCTAGAAATTTACGTACAACGCTGGCTGATAAGATTGCATATTTGTCGGAAAGAATAACCTGGACAGAAGCACTTAAGGCTAGAATACCAAAGGATGAATTTAGTACAGATGCAACAACTATTGTTTCAGAACATATTACCTGGCTTAGTGGAGAACTGGCATCCGCTCTTGAACAGCAGGGCGGAACAGGGGGAGAGGATTCTTTAGCTGCTTTAGAGGAAAAAAAGGAGAATCTTATGGAGGAATATGAGGAGCTTCTTGATAATAATGACCTTGATGGCGCTGAGAAGATTTTAGAAGATATTGCTGAAGTAGATGAACAAATTGAAGTAAAAGAAGAGGCTCAGGCATCTTCCTTAGATCCTATTGATAAAGCTGCTGTTTCGAATTCTGATACTTTATCAGGTGTAATTGAAGATTTGAAGGATAACGTCCTTACAGATTTTGCCGAAGGAGAAGGCAAAAGTGATGCTCTTGATGCTTTAGTTGCGCTTGGTGCTGATGATGCAATTAAGGAGCTTAGAGAGGCACTGGGGAATGACTCTGATTTTGATAGAGCAGTTAAATCAGCAGAATTAGATTTTAAGAGAACTGCAACTAAGGATGAAAAAAATAACAGGCTTGCAGGTAATGGCAAAAGCGATGATGATATTTTAGACGATTTGAATAATGCTGCAAGTAATCTTGCAAAGGCCATAAAGGAGTGCTTGGAGGATGGTAATGGAAATGCATTATTAAATCAGGCCGCTGATACCTTAAATAATATGCTTGGTACAGGTTCTGGTGCAGGTGCAGGTGCAGGTGCAGGTGCAGGTACAGGTTCTGGTGCAGGTACAGGTTCTGGTACGGGTTCTGGTGCAGGTACAGGTGCAGGTGCAGGTGCAGGTACTGGTGCTGGAAATGGTGACGGGAATGGTGGTGAAGGCAGTTCTAATTTAAAGGAGGCTGTTTCGCAGTTACAAGAGGCTGCAACTTTGGCAAAAGCAGGAGATGAGAATGGGGATTTAGAAGAAGCTTTAGATGATTGTGATGATGCTTTGTCAGAAGCTGAGGAGGCTTTAAATGATGATAAAGGCAAAAGAGACCTATCAGATTCTGAAATTGAAGGTATTATAGGGGATTTGTTGAATTCGGCTGATGGAAAAATTATTGCTTGTGTTGTTTTAGACAAGCTTGGTAGTGAAGGCTATGAAAATTGTAATAAATTTAGTTTAAAGCTTTTAAAGGAATGCATTAATGAAAAAAATATGTATCTATATAGAAAGTATGATGGTGCAGGAAGCGATAATTATGTAAGTCTAAAGGCGGTAGCTCGTGTGATGAGGTATAGGTATGTAAACAGGCCGGAAAAAAAGCTTGCATCAATTGTTCCGAATGTTAAAAGGGGAAGGGTATATGATTTCCTAAAGGATGGATATACTGTTTCAATTAATGGTAAAAAAGAAGTTTCTATGTCAAATAGGGCAAAAATGTTTGAAAAGTATGGATATTATGTAACAGAGGATACGACAAAGGAATTGTATAATATTTCCGGAATGATTATTTCGCATAAAGTAAATAAAAAGCAGTATTGTGCAGCTTTTTCAGATTTGATGTGCACAAAAGCAGATTCGCTATATGCAGAATTTAGTGATGTGATGGCAAAATAGTGAGGTGCGTATGCAAAAGAGTAAGGTATTAAAAGTTGGTATGATATTTTTAATAGGGCTTGTTATTTTAGCGAGCTCTCTTTTGGTGTACAAAAAATTTGCTAGTGCATTTGTAGGTTATAAAAAAAGTGAATGCATAACCTTTGAGGAGTATACCGTTGAAACAGCTATTCCAAAAGGAACGATGATTAGAGGAATATATTTGATAGATGTTCATTATATAGATGACGAAAAGATTGTTTCAATGGCAAAGGAATCTGCAAAGGATTCAAATCAGAAACGAATTTACTATAGGTCTGAAATTGGTGATGGAAAATGGTTTGATATTACAGAAGCAGAAGGTATTGAAGCGATTGAACGTGATGCAAAAGAAGTTGAGCCCGAGGTACTTAATGGTTTACTTCTTAGATATTATGTGGATGAAGCGGGACATATTTCTGATATTACTAAAAATATGGGTGCTGATCTTTATACAGATGAAGATTTTTACGATTTATGGGATATGCATGAATATGATGTACTTAAAGATGTTTATGAGGATTATTCTAAGGCAAATATCGAAAAAGAATATCTAGATTTTATGGTTAGTTACCTTAGTATGCATGAGGGAAAGAAAATTGATGGTGAATTAAATGTTAAATCAATAGCATGGGATGTAGATTATTGCAAAAAAAATTATGATAATGCTATAAAAGTTTTAATGAAAAAATATGAAGCATTTAACAAGTCTGAGGATTCAAAGAATAAGACCTATGCTGCGACCATTGATGAAATTGTTCAAATATTAAATTCGGAAAAGAAGGTTTATTACTATAATAAAATTTTAGAGAATTCTAGTAAGTATGATGCTACATTAATTAAAAATGCAGATGTTTTAGAAGGGTTAAATACATCGCTTACTGAAGTGAGGACTAGTCTTTCAGAAGCTGAAGACATGTGTATTAGAATTCCAGATAACGAAAGTGAGGTAGTTGATAGAAAGATATATGATGCGTATTTAGAATTTTGGGATATAACAGAGAATACTGACAATGAAGAAGTTAAGAAATTATGTCAAAGATATGCAGATTTAGTAAATATTAGAGATGGTAATGTAGAGGATGCAGCCAGTGAACTTACAGAATTAGTACCAATAATAGATGAGGTTTTTAAGAAATTTTCTGAAGCAGTTTGTAATGGAGTATCTGCTGTTGTTGATGTTCAGATTGAAGACATAAAGTATATGCAGGTTTTGTCAGATGTTGATAGAAATAAGACTAATGCAGAAAAATATCGTAGTGAATTGCAGAATATGATTTCAGCATATAAGGATAGAGTTGAAGATGCTGAATATAAGGAATATGTCGAGAAAAGAATAATGATGACAATTGAATTGTATACAAAGGTTGAAATTGATGACTATACTACTGTGGCAAATTCGATAATTCAAGATCATATAATGTGGTTATATGAGGAATATACTGCTGGAATTGATACGAATGGTGAGAAAATAGAAAATGGTGAATTGGCAGCATTAAATGAGCGAAAGGAAGTTCTTGAAAAAACAAAGGAAGAAGCACTAGAAAACAATCAGGACAAGGAGGCGGCTGATATTGATAAGCTCTTGGAGGATGTAAATTTAAAGATAGCTGATTTATCAGGTAAAGAAAATAGCAGAAATGATGTTAATATAGAAAATGTTGGCAACAAAGAAAATGCTGGTAACAAAGAAAATGCTGGTAACAAAGAAAATGCTAGCAATAATGAAAATGCAGGCAATAAAGCAAATGCAGGCAATAATGAAAATGCAGACAATAATGAAAATGCAGGCAATAAAGCAAATGCTGGTAATAAAGCAAATGCAGGCAATAATGAAAATGCAGGCAATAAAGCAAATGCAGGCAATAATGAAAATGCAGGCAATAATGAAAATGCAGGCAATAATGAAAATGCAGGCAATAATGAAAATGCAGGCAATAATGCAAATACTGGCAATAAAGCGAATGCAGGCAATAAAGCAAATGCAGGCAATAAAGCAAATGCTGGCAATAAAGAAAATGCTGGCAATAAAGAAAATGATGATATTAATAAAAAAATAAGGGATAAGATAATTAGTGAAGCAAAAAAACGAGAAAATAGTAATAAAAGAGGACTTTCATATTGCCTGGATGCTTTAGGAGATGCAGAAGGAGCACTTGATTTATTGGGCGATGAGTATGGCGGAGACTATGATTATGGTTATGAAAAGGGCACGTCAGAGCTTTCGAATGAAAGTGACTTAGATAATGAAAGTGACTTAGAAGATGATTTATCAAACTTTTCAAAAAAACTAGATATGATTAGTGGCATAGATAATAATCTTAAGAGGAATACAAAGGATGCAATAAATGCAGCAAAGTCAAATCTTGACATGGCTGAAATAGGTGAGCTGCAGGGGAAATTATTTACGTTAAAGAAATCGGAGGACGGCCTGTCTGATGAAGATAAATTATCTTTAAATGGATATATTGATAAGATTGAAAAGAAGTTGTCGGATTGTTTAAATGCGTATAATGAGCCTGATTTGCTACCTGTAGAGAAGAAAAAAGGACTTGATAATAAAACGTTAGAGAGTTTATTGACAGAATATGAAGCAACTGCTGAGGGAAGAATTATTGTTACTGTTGTGTTAGACAGATTGATACAGCAGGGATATGTATCGTATAAGAATGTGTGTCTTAAACATCTAAGAGTGTGTATAGAAGAAGAAAATCCATATTTTCAACATACACAGCTTGATAAAAATAAAAAAGAGTATGCTCAGCTTTATGTATTATCAACTGCTAGCAGGTATAGATATATTTTTAGGGATGATGATGCAAAAGTAACTTTGTCTGGTTATCCTTCATCTAAAAAATATATATTTGAATTAGGTGATGATCAGGTGAGACAAGAGAATGGTAAATATTTTGATTTGAAGACTCCAATGATTTTTGCGTATGATGATATGTTTATTAGTGAAGATGATTGTAAAAGTAATTTTGGATTTTTAGTAGAACCAATAGTAACCTGTAAATATTTAGATAATTATTGGAGTGCATTGTTTAATGAGGATATGGAGTCACAGGCTCAGGAGATAGAAAAAAAGATTTTGGAACAAAATAAATAGTGTGTATCTGATTTGTCCCCATATACCTTTTATAGTGTAGGAGTAGGGAGGAGGTATTCATGGCAGATTATACAATTATCGCTGATGTTAGTCAGCAAATCGTAAAAATTTTAAGAGAAAAGATGTGTCCGGAACCAATTCCTTCACCAAACAACATCGAAGTCGCTTCGCCGTCTTCTAAAGATGTTGATTATGTACTTGGTGTATATCTGTACGATATCAGGTTAGAGCCAGAAATGGGACTTCCAAATTATGTACAGTATGGTCGAGGACAGATAACAAAGCCGCCTAGAACATATGCCTTGTATTATATGATTTATATAAACGGTGGCGGACAATCAGGATTGAAGGATCTTGATGTTCAAAAAATTCTAGGTCGTGTGGCACAGATTGTAGAAGATTATCCATCTGTTGATCCTAATGCAGTTCAAACCTGGTTAGAGGGGCGAGAACCTCCGATAGTATTATCTCAGGCCAGGATTGGAATGGATGAAAAGACGAGAGTTTGGCAGGTTATTCAAAAACCATATCAGGTAGCTTTATTTTATAAAGCTGCACCAGTATTCTTATCTAGTGAGATTGTACTTAATCCTGCAAGAGTTATTTCTGCAGATATTAATTTAAGTATAAGTGAGTAAATGGAAGGGGGGCGATCCTATAAGTGAACGAAGGAACGATTCATCTTAGTGCTTCCCTGATAGCTATTTTGATGAATTCTACAACAGGCTACAAAGTTGATTGCCCACAGACTACCTTTTATGGAACTTATGATGGTGTCAAAGTTCAAATGAGATATATCTATAAGGGCGATGGGATTTTTGTATTTAAAGATGTAGAACAAAAGGATTTTATCCTACAATTTGAAGTCGCGGGCTATATACCGGTAAAAATGAAAATATGCTTTGATAAAATACCGAGTGATATGCCGGTTGTGCAGGTTTTCATGGTGCCATCAGAGGCTTCAAGATTTCGAGATGCCTTAATAGGTATTAAGGGAAATATTAAGGGATTAACACAAGTGTCAGGCTTTAATGTTGATGATTGTATAGCTCATGCATTAAGGTTTGATGCGAAAAGAAATAGTCTATTGATTTTCGAAGATGGACATAGATTAAATATTGATGGAGTTCCTTTTGGAATTATGAATGTTGAAAAGGAGGAATTTGAACATTTTTTTGTAAAATCCGTCCCCAAAAACAACAGTGTAATTTTAATAGACCCACTTGAAAAGGAAGTGGTAAGGAATTCTCCAATTGCTCGACTTACCTTTGGGTATGTCGATTTAGAAGGAAATTATTACTTCAAAATTTTTAACAGACCTTCTATCGAGCAGGTTTATCTGCTTGAATTTGTGATAGATGGAAAAAGGCAATATCGGAAAGTGGATTTTCATAAAGTGGAGGAAGAAACTTGGCATTTGGAGTTGTAACTGGCGCAGTAGTAAAGTGTATGTATGGAGCAATGCCGGCATCACTGGTGACAACATCACAGATGAATGTTACTGATAATGGCAAACCGTTTGCGACTATACAGGATTGTACTATGGCTAATTTTCAAACATTTAGTATGTGCACATGTCCAAGTAATCCGGCTGTAGTGGCCGCTCAGGGATCACCGGTTCCCTGTGCAAGAGTTCCTGCTGGATTGTGGATTCCAAAACACCCGAATATTATGGCGGGGCAAAATCCATTATTAACATCCGATTGTACGTGTATGTGCGGATTTGGTGCTCAAATCAGCATTGTTAATCCGGGTACACAGATACAGTTAGGTTAAACTAACTGGAGAGGGGAATACCTAAAAGGTATATTTAATTTAGAAAGGAGTTTTTGCATTATGGCAGAGTATTTATCACCTGGTGTATATGTAGAAGAATATGATAGCGCCGCAAGAGCAATCGAAGGCGTTGGAACCAGTACAGCAGGCTTTGTTGGTCTTGCTGAAAAAGGTCCTACAATTGGGGCACCAGTATTTATTGGTAATTTCGGTGAATTCAGCAGAATTTTTGGTGGATTTCTTACAGATTATGCGTTTGGTGAATACAGGTATTTAGCAAATGCAGTAGAGCAGTTCTTTGTAAATGGAGGAACAAGATGCTTTGTTTCTCGTGTTATTCCTAAAGGCGCTGTATGTGCTACAAAGAAAGTTAAAGGATTAACAATTACAGCAGCAAATGAAGGTAAATGGGGAAATCGTGTTCAGGTATTTTTATCAACCGTAACACGTAAGAAAATCCAGATTGTTGCAGAAAACAAGGATGGAAGCTATCAGGCAAAGAACTTGGATGGAGTTCTTGAAGGGGATGTTGTTTGTATTGGTAATGAATACAACAAGGTTGCTACAATTTTTGATAATACCATTACCTTTGAGTCAAAATTTAAAACAAAGATTGTTGATGATGGACTTGTTCCAAAGGTTTTCCTTTATCTTGTAACAACAGATGTTGTTGTTCGTTATAAGGATGAGGTTGAGAAGTATTCTGATGTTAGCTTTAATATTAATTCATCATCATACATTGTATCAAGACTTGAACGAAGCGAAATTGTAAAGATTGAGTACACTCCAGCTAAGGAAAGTGGTAATCCAGTAGAGCTACTTTTTGGTGCTGGAAATGCAGAGGGCGTTATTACACTTGAAGGTGGTAATGATGGAAATATTGCTTCTATTGGAGCTCAGACCTTCTTAGGAGAGGATGGCGGTCCTGGAAAGCGAACAGGTGTCCAGTCTTTTATTGAAAACAATGTAGTTAGCATGTTGGCAGTTCCTGGT
The DNA here is from genome assembly GCA_045617805.1 of Pseudobutyrivibrio sp. GTDB lineage: Bacteria > Bacillota > Clostridia > Lachnospirales > Lachnospiraceae > Pseudobutyrivibrio. Next base: position 1,471 of record JAZLJM010000025.1, on the reverse strand, counting down.
GTTACAATTCCAGAGGTTATGGTTGGCCTTGTTGGTCACTGTGAGGTTTCTAAGTCTCGTGTTGCAGTACTTGATATGCCAAAGGAATACACCAAGCTTAATGAATTAATTGAGTACAGAGGAATGATTGATTCAACATATGCTGCTATGTATCATCCTTGGATTCAGGTTCTTGATAGAAGTGCAGATAAGCCTGGCTTTATTCCTCCTTCTGGAGCGGTTATGGGTGTTTATTCTCGTACTGATATTAGCAGAGGTGTTCATAAGGCTCCTGCAAATGAGACAATTTTTGCTTCAGGTCTTAAGACAAATTATACAAAGAATGAGCAGGATATGCTTAATCCAGAGGGTATTAATCTGATTAGAGCTCTTCCAGGACAGGGTATTAGAATTTGGGGCGCTAGAACAGCTTCAACAAATGCTTCATTCAAGTATATTAATGTCAGACGTCTCTTTATCTATATCGAGGAGAGTATCAAAGCAAATACCAATTGGGTTGTATTTGAGCCAAATGATACAGGTCTTTGGACAAGACTCAATTTATCAATTTCTTCATTCTTGGATTCATGCTGGAGAATGGGTATGTTTGCCGGTGATTCTCCACAGGAAGCATTCTTTGTTGATATCGGACCTAATACAATGACAAGAGATGATATTGATAATGGTAGATTAATTTGTAATGTTGGTATCGCACCTAGCAAGCCTGCTGAGTTTGTAATCTTTAGAGTTACACAGCATACTAGTGAAGCTGGTGGCGGAGAAGGCTAATAGAGAGGAGGCTAAATTATGGCAGAAGAACAGAACGCTGCAACTGGTGTTGCATATCCGTTGACAAAAATGAATTTTGTGGTAAAAGTTGGCTCAGTTAATGGAACGGCTGCTTTTACCGAAGTTACAGGTGTTGAAGCATCAATTGATGTTATTGAATTCAGGTCAGGAAATGCTGGTTCGCTTTCACCACAGAAACTTCCAGGTCTTGTTAAGCATGGTAATGTAACTCTCAAATATGGTGTTATTGCCGGAGATGAAATACGAAATTGGATTATTAGTAGTATTAGTTCTCAGAGAAGTACAGATTGGAAACGTGTTGATGTTACAATCGAATTAATTGATATTACTGCTGCTGGTGTATCTACTCGTAGTGATCTTACAGGAACTACCTCTAGTAAGACATGGATATTAAAGAATGCTTTTGTAGCAAAGTACTCAGGTGCTGATCTTGATGCTAAGAGTTCAGATGTTGCGGTTGAATCTATGGAAATCGCATATGAAGAGCTTACCGTAGCGGTTTAGTATTTAAGGAGAAAAACCTCTTGCATTTATTGCAAGGGGTTTTTTTACTTTATAGGAAATTTGTCCTCCGGACAAATCTCGTTATAAGAAAAGCCCGCGCGGAGGCGGGCATGGTTCGTAGAAGACGGTTCTAAATCTAAAAGATATAGAAACCTTCTCCTTCATCTTCATCGTCAAA
>JAZLJM010000024.1:0-3374 GCA_045617805.1 Pseudobutyrivibrio sp. | reverse complement strand
AAATTTTGCAGACACCGTCTGCAAAATTCATTACATTACACTATTTTATACAAAAAAATATTTATTTATAAAAGAAAAAGCACCAGTACCGCTTTCGATACTGATGCTACATAATGCAACTACAACTATACATTCTCCCTGTGCTCAAAATCCCAATATGCACTTACCTGTATCAAGCATAACTATAGACATTTCAATATCTCCTAATAAAAACACGCATACAGTTGAATTTTAGCATAGCAGACTTAGTTTCATCAAGAAAATTATCTAGGATCATCATCCTTATTCTTTTCCAAATCTTTTTTCTTATGAGGCTTAAGTTTTGCATCTTCTACATTTGCCCTAAGCTGTTTAAGAACACTTTCCTTTTTTAACGTAGCAGTTTGCGGCTGATATTCCTCAAGAAGTTCACATGACTTTTCGAAGGCTTTTTTGAATTTGCCCAATTCCTTTATGAGCTTCACTTTGAACTTTTGATATTGAGGTCCTCTGTATTTTTTCTGAAGTTCTTGTTTATGCTCAATTTTTGAGTCGATCTTCCTAATTGCTGCCATGACCGCTTGAAGTCTTGAATTGACATCAACCATCTTGTTATATTCATCAAAAAAAGGCCCGAAACCATGCGATTTACACATGGTCTCAGGCCTTGAAATTACTGACTTTTTTGAGTTAACCTGCAAACCACTTGCCGATCACTCCATCTCTGGGATTTCATATCTTTTTCTGGTTTGAAATCTTAGCTCAATCTGCTTATTCGTTGGTTTTTCACTTCTAGTGTTGCGTCATTTTTTCGTTTTTGACATAAATCCCGACAAGGCTGTCTCTACAACAGAATTTAATGATATTTTATGTTCTGTTGCATATATAGCGGCATTTTTATGAAGTTCCGGCGAGATACGTATATTAAAAGTTCCCTTGTATGCCTTCTCGGGTTCTGTTCCTCGCTCTGCACATAAAGCAAGATAATCATCCACTGCCATATGAAAATCTTTTATCAAATCTTTTGCATTCTCTCCCTCATATGAAATCAAGGATCTAATTCCTTGAACTTTCCCGTAGAAAATGCTATCTGCCTCGGAGAACTCTATATTCCCAATATATCCTTTATATTCTATAGTGTTACTCATTCCAAAAGCCCTCCTGTTCTATTATGTTATGCAAATCTTTCACAACATATTCCTTAAGCTCCTTCTGAGGATGAGGTCTATGTTTTTTATTCCCTCATTTTAATACTTGAAACATTTTCAATAAGTTCCGTTACAATCTCATTCAATTGGATTGCGTTCTGAGTTGTAATTACACTTTCCCCAGTTTCACTTTCTACCGCGAGTCTTGCTTGCTTTGCAACATTTCCTCCTCTATCAGCTATTTTTTTACTCTTTTCAAATGAATCCGGCTTTTCCTTCTTAGAAATATTCGTTGCTGTAGACTCAGCAAGCATATTTAATATTAGCTCCATATCTGACATATTATCACGAAGATTTTCTTTTTTAAGGCCTTTATAATTCTTATACTGTCTAGTTGTCATATCTGACCAGGCTTTTGTAATTTCATCAGTCAATATTGCATATTCACGACCTTTTTTTACTCCTGATTTCTGCCATTCATCTGTCAAAGCATTGCGAACTTTAATAGACATGAGTCTCTGCTGAATCCACTCATCACTATATCCCTTACGCTGATATGTTTCTAATGCTCTATCAATCGCCTGTTCAGGATCTATTGTTTCCTCGATGCGTTCCGCGCCAACTGCTGCTAACCACCGCTTAAAGGGTTCTGCTTTAGGCGAAGGAATGGATTGGATGATGCGGAAGAGCTGCTCAACTGTAGCAACATCGGTAATCCTCATCTTCCCGTCAGAGGCTTTCATTTTCAACTGGTGACAATTTGTCACCAGTTCACTTCCTTCATCTTTTAATCTCTGTTTTAGTTTATTCCAATATTTCCTGCCATCCACACTTTCAGTTAAAATTCCCACTACATCAACTATCGAAAACCACCAGCATTCTTTCTCTTCATCCCAAACTGTTCTGACTTTTTTATTCTCATAAAGTTGAATATTATCCTTATTTTCCATTGTGTTACTCATTACACAAGCCCTCCTGTTCCATTATGTTATACCCAATTCAAAAAGGAGTTACGAGCATATTTTGAATTGCCTGCCCAGTGATTGCAAAAATATATTTCTTGTCCAAACTGAAATATCCTTTCCTCTTCATCACAGATTCGACTATCCAGTTTATCAAGCATCAACCCTTGTCGTACCAACCTCTTAACAATATAATCCACTTTTTCTTTATGACTTTGTGGTATTGATTTATTTTCACCATTCCATCTAGCCTCCTCTATAAAATCGCGTAGTGAGCAAACTATTGTTCGCGAACTAAAATATTTAAGATAAATGCCTATTACTTCCGCCACCATTTCTAGATATTTTTCTTCATAGTTTCTCATATACATTCTAGTCATACAATTAAATCCCAATCCAAAATCCTCAGCTTTTTTTATCCTCATATTCGTTACTCTCCTACAGCAATATATACCATTGGTATATATTGACTATATACTAATATACAAATATAATCAAGTAAAATGTATTCCAATGGTATATTTCATGATATAACTACAATTTCCGATTGGAGAATTGCCATGCATACAATAAACATAGAACGATTAAGAAAAAGTCGTGAAAAACTAGGAATTTCAAAACAAGAAGCAGCAAAAAGAATAAATGTTACACAACCCGCATATTTAAGATATGAATCCGGACAGAGAAATCCCTCGATACAAGTAATAAATGAAATAGCAGTAGCATTTGGTACCTCAGTTGATTATTTGATTGGATTAGCTGATATTGATTCACCCGAAACTCTAGTAGTCTCAAAATCAAATGAACCTGATTTGTTCGAAATAGTTTCTTCCTACAAAAAGCTTGATGATTCGCAAAAAATACGCCTACTCGCTTATGCAAGTAGGCTTGGTTTGAATTAGGTGCTTTTACACTGTTAATTATTCAAAAGTGCAGTATGAATAATAATTTTTTTAACACTGCACTAATTTTTACTTATTTGATTTTGTTAAACTAACTTTGTAAGCCACTGTGTACTATTCCATCTCCCTAACAAGATTGTTGTCTTAAACTTTTTTGTTAAGGACATCTGTTACGATTTGACTCCATTTGGTTTCAGCTGTCCGAATCGTTTGGACTGCCTCAGCTAATGTTATCATTTTGCTATCAACTACGTGTTATCACGCTTCTTATGAAGCATACTCCTTTGCTTTCTCCTCAGTAAGGAATGCAAATTTTGCCAAAAGCTTTTTTACAATTTCAGCTGGATCAACAACGCCAAAATCTCTACATGCCTCTACATAAG
>JAZLJM010000023.1:0-11717 GCA_045617805.1 Pseudobutyrivibrio sp. | reverse complement strand
AAACTGTAAATAATTTAGGTGAAAAAATTTACAGAAATAGATAAAGAGTAGGAAATTGTAAATTTTATCTTTTCTAGAAAGAGTAATTGGAAGTGAAAATTTACAAAAACAAGGGATAGAACGAAAACTGTAAATTTTTGAGATAGAAAAATTTACAGAATTAAGAGATATATAGAAAACTGTAAATATTGAAGGTAAGAATATGGATACAAAGAGATATATGATTATTGTCAAAGGTGAAATAAAGACGAATAACATTCTATTATCATGCGGATTGCCATTGTTAAGATTAAGAACAAATGGCAGTCAGGAAAAAGAAAGAATTGTAGCGGAATTAAAGAATGGTGTTGAAAAACTATTGTGATATACATGGCAAATTTTCAGAAATTTGTAAAGGAGTTTGGAGAATAAAATGAGAACATTAGGTAATATTTTATGGTTTATTTTTGGAGGTCTATTAAGCGGTATAGCCTGGATAATAGTAGGATGTCTTTGGTGCGTGACAATTATTGGTATACCAATTGGATTACAGAGCTTTAAATTTGCGGGACTTGCTTTTTGGCCTTTTGGTAAAGAAATAGTATATGGTGGTGGAGCAATGAGTCTTATCGCCAATATTATTTGGTTAATTGTATGCGGAATACCGATGGCAATAGGAAATGTGGTTTTGGGCTGTCTTTGGTGTATTACAATTGTGGGAATACCATTTGGAAAGCAGTTCTTTAAGATTGCAAGGTTATCATTAATGCCATTTGGGGCAACCGTTACAAAAGTTTTATAATAAATGTGAAGATTCAAACAAAAGTCATAGGTCTTTTGTTTGAAGGTAATTGATTAGGAGAATTAAGGGATGAATTATTATATTTTTGCAATAGGTTCGGTTGTGTTTGTTATTATTTTTACACTTATGATTATGATTCCACTTTGTAAAAATCCTATTTGGTGGATACATGATTATCCAAAGGATATTCAGGAGGAATATTTTAAGACTCATGAGCGGATACCTGCAGCACCGCTCAGTAAAACAGCACTTGTGAAAAAATTTTTTGCGGTGATAATTGCTATTGTTATGCTTACGACTTTTGTGTGGATTTGTGGAGCCAGGACTTTTTGGGAAGGTTTTATTGCTAGTTATGCGTTATGGCAGATTATTAACTGGTATGACTGTTTTTTTCTGGATTGGGTGTTGTTTGCAAATATAAAAAGAATTAGATTGCCTGGAACAGAGCATATGGATAAGGAGTATCATCAAAAGATGTACCATTTTGTGCATGCACTTGTAGGAATGGCGCTTGGGCTGGTTGTATGTCTTTTGACAGGTGTGGTTACGCAGTTTTTGGGAAAATAGTGAGATGTGTATTTGGGAGGAGATTCATTTGAAAAAAATCAGTAGGTTGTTTCAAAAATATTTTTTTATTTCACAGTTTGTGATTACCCTGTTCTTAGGATTTGCTTTTTCATTTGGATATACTGTTTTTTTGTTGATGAATGATATTTTAGAAAAAAAATCTGTAGGGTATATTTGGGATGATGCTGCTTCCTTTTTCCCAATGGGACTTATAGTTTCGTTGCTAATATATCCGTTTGTTTTGACGGTATATGAGATAATTTATCTTTTGAGCGCATTGTTAAAAGATGCAGATAAGGTGATTGTAACGAATAATAAAAAGAGTGCATTATATGATTGCTTGGCACTTTCTATTGGAGTAATTCTTACGTATATAGTGTTATCTTATGACAATGTGGTTTTTGGGGCATACTGGTATGAGGAGCTTGTAAATGCTGAGCTTCATGCGCCGATTGATCCAAACTGTGTGATTACATTTGTGACATTGTCAGTGTTGTTTTTTGTAGGAATGATAATTTTGTCATTTACGTCATCTCAGAAAAGACCACCTCTTGTAACAGTGTTATGCATTGCCATGATGTATATTGGAATAATCGAAGCTTGTCTTTTTACAATTCAAATTTTTGGAATGCATTATACAAATTATAGAGGTGAAGTAAAATACGTTACTGACATTTTGAATGTTTTCATATGTTTTATACCTTTAAATATGATTTTGATGCTGGTAAGGACAATAGTGCTTCAGACAAAATTGTATAAGCCTGACGAGAATCGAATGTCTAAAATTGATGAAAAACTATTTTTGTCAAAGTGCAATAAGCTGTTATGCAATGCAAACAACTGGCCTGTTCTTGCAATAATAGCCATGGTTCCTTTGCTGGGAATAGTGATTGCAATTCTTGCATTGTTTGGACAGGCACCTGATTCTGCGATAAAAGCATTTACTGAGACGGCGAATTATACACTTTCGACAAAGATTCCTCCACAAAATGTTTCGTTTGATGAACATTATCTTTGTACAGTCGCAGCAGGAGGTCATAGGAAAATTGTAAAACCGATAAGAATGGGGAATCGTCATGGGCATGTTGTTGTTGTAAATAGACAGTTAATGATTGCAAATGCATTTGAGCAGGTGCTTGAGGAAAGAACACCGCGGTTCCATCGTGCTGTTAGAAATTTTTATGATACGTATGGTTTTCCGATTGCGAGGTTGATAAAATCAAAGCTGATAGCGGATGTGATTTGGTTTTTGATGAAACCTTTAGAATGGCTGTTTTTGGTTGTGTTATATTTGGTTGATGTTAATCCAGAGGACAGAATAAATAAGCAATATCTATAATGGGGATGAAAAGGGGAAGGAAAAGCTTTGTTTAATAGCGTAGATGTAATTTTAGATGTAAAGTTAGATGCAAGCTCTATAGACCAGGTGAGTGAGACCTTGGCACAGAATTTGTCAGAGGATGGGGTTGCCTCTAAGGAAGTGGCAAGAAGTCGAATATGCGTAGAAGAGGTTATGCGTGTATGGGGTGAACAGCTTGGAGAGGACAAAGAGTGTCGGTTAGTTAGAGAAAAATATTTTTCTAAATCGTATTATGCTGTTTATGTAGAGGGAAAGAGTGTTGATCCAATTCAGTATGAGGATTCACTTTTTAGCTCTATTAGCAACAATCCAAACATGGTAAAAGCTTTAGGACTCAATGCAGAATATAGGTATGCTGGTGGCGTAAATAAATTGATGATTTATTCATCAACTAAGCATTCTAATCCGATGAAGTATGTCTTGTTTGCTCTTTTTCTGGCGCTTGTTATTGGTAGCGGGTTGCGATTTTTTGTACCTGATATTGCTACTATGGTTGCGTCAACTTTTGTTGAGCCTTTGCTGGATACTCTTATGAAAATGATAAGACTCATTTCTGTGCCGCTGATATTTTTATCAATTGTTTGCGGAATAAATGGAATGGAGGATGTTGCTGTTTTTGGAAAAATAGGCAAACGAATGATTAAAAGAATTGTCGGTATGACGATTGTTTTTGCGAGTATTTGTTGGTTTATTATTTCTTTTTGGTATCCGTTATCTTTTTCTGAATCGACAAGCTCAGGAAATTCGATAGAGGCTCTTTTGGCTTTGGTGCTTGATATAGTGCCATCTGATTTGGTGTCTCCGATACAGACTGGTAATGCATTGCAGATAATTTTTGTTGCTGTTTGCTTGGGTGTAGGTATGCTTTTTATTTCTGATGATACGACGATAAGTATGAGCTTGTTGAATCAGCTTAATTCGGTAGTACAGCTTTTGATGAGAGGTATCAGCAGAATTTTGCCAGCACTAATCTTTTTGTGTGTTATGAATTTTACAACAAATAGCGATGCACATGTTTTAGTTGAAATAATGATTCCGCTTGTGACAATTATACTGATATGTTTACTATTTGTGCTAGGGTATGGTTTATATGCGTCAATTGTCAGCAAAATACCGTATTTTACATTATTGAAGCATCAGCTTCCAAGCTATTTGCTTGCACTTAGTACAGCGAGCTCGGCGGCTGTATTTAATACAAATATTGAATGTTGTTGTGAGAAGCTTAAAATCAATAAAGTTATGGCAATATTTGCAATTCCTTTTGGACAGATTCTTTTTATGCCAGGAGCAGTTGTAGATAATGTCGTTATCACTGTATTTATGGCGAGTAAGTATGGCATTGATATGACTCCCTCGTGGGTATTAAGTTTGATATTGATGGCTACAATTATTGCAATTGCAGCACCACCGATTCCAGGCGGAGCACTTTCTGGTATTACGATTATTTTTTCGCAGCTAGGGTTGCCGGTAGAAGCAATACCGCTTGCGACTACGATATTACTGTTTAGTGACTATTTTTGTACAGCATGTAATATAGCGTGTCTGCAGCAGGAACTGCTTATAGAGACAAGTAGTGCATCGACTTTACCGTTTAGAAAAAAAGGGGGATACGATGGAAAATAGAGCAATTGTTGAGGCGATAATTAAAGAGCTTGGTGGGAAAAAGAATATCGTGTCAGTTTTTAACTGCATGACCAGACTTCGTGTTGTAGTTCGTAAAGAATCACTTGTAAAAGAGGATGCATTAAAGAATATTGAAAAGGTTCTTGGACTGGTACATGACAGAGAGTGTTCATATGAAGTTGTAGTTGGACCAGGAAACAGTAGACAGTTTGCAGATATTTGCCATGAGATGGGACTTAAAGCACATGCTGATAAAGAAGATGATTGGAAGAGCAATAAGGCTGCATATAAAGCAGGACAAAAGGATAGCAAGGTTAAAAGATTTCTTAAGCTGATAGGAGATATTTTTGTCCCATTGATTCCGGGAATTATTGCAGCAGGCTTGTGCGCTGGATTTGCAGCACTTATTTCGCAGTTGGTTCCGGATTATCAAGATAAAAGTGGATGGTATATGATATATACGCTTTTGTCGTTGATAAATGTATCGTTTATGACATACATAACAGCCTGGGCTGGATACAGGGCGGCTGAAAGATTTGGTGCAACACCTATTCTTGGTGGAATGCTTGGTATGATTACATCACTTTCAGATATTGATACAATTTCTCAAATTATGGGACTTTATAATAATGAGTCTCCACTACAGTCAATTCTTCGTACGGGAAAAGGTGGAGTTTTAGCTGTGATTTGCGGTGTATATGTGTTATCAATTGTAGAAAAGGCAATAAGAAAGAGAATGCCGGCAAGTGTTGATATTATTTTTACACCGTTGTTGTCGTTGATTATATGCTGTGTTCCATATATTTTGATAATAATGCCAGCTTTAGGTTATGTATCAAGTGGTATAGTCTGGGTATTTACAAAGGCTTGTCTGTCTGAAAGTATGATAGTAAGAATTGTAGTTGGATATGCGGCTTCTGCACTGTTTCTTCCGCTGGTTGCGTCTGGAATGCATCATGGACTTGTTGCGTTATATACAGTACAGCTTCAGGAATTAGGCTTTGTGACACTATATCCGGCACTGGCAATGGCGGGAGCTGGTCAGGTGGGTGCGTCAATTGCTCTTTATCAGAAAGCAAAACGCTTGAAGCACACCAAGCTTTGCTCAGTAATAAAGGGTGCAATACCGGCAGGCTTTTTAGGTGTTGGAGAACCTTTGATATATGGTGTTACTTTGCCGATGGGGCGTCCATTTATCACGGCAGGTCTTGGTGCAGGCTTTGGTGGTGCTTTTGTTATGCTTTTTCAGGTTGCATCAACGACCTGGGGACCATCGGGAATTTTGGGTGTATTTGTAATGACTGCTGGAGCGAATGGTCCTGTTAATAGTATTTTGATGTATACGATAGGACTGATTATCAGTTATGTTATGAGTTATATTATTACAAAAATGGCTATATCTGATGGTGAAGTAGCTGAAGCGCTAGGCGGCATAACAACAGAGGCGTAGCATTTTTATATATATCCACCGTCAAGTCCAATGATTTGTCCGGTCATATATGAAGGGGCTGCAATGATACTAAGTACGGTCTTGGCTACATCAAAAGGAGTGCCCATTCTGTCACATGGAATAGCTGCGATAAGCGATGCTTTTTCTTCGTCGTTAAGCATCGAATTCATATCTGTATCAATGACTCCGCAGGCAATAGCATTTACAGCAATGTTGCTAGGCGCTAATTCTTTTGCAAGAGCTTTTGTGAAGGAATTGACGCCGCCTTTGCTTGCTGAATAAGCAACCTCACAGCTTGCACCAACACTTCCCCACATAGATGAAATGTTTATGATATTTCCTGATTTTTGTGAAACCATATTTGGTACAAATATTTTTGATGTATAAAAGAGTGCACTGAGATTTGTATCAATAATCTGGTGCCATTTTTCTACAGACAAATCTGTTAACAAACCAATATCAGCGATACCTGCATTGTTGATAACTACATCGATGTGATTAAATTTCTGAAGAATATCATTTCCGAAGGCTGATACGAAATTAATATCAGCAACATCACCCTGATAGGTATAGACTTTTATATCATAGTTGGTTTCCAATTCATTTTTAAATTTATTGAGTGCGTCAATATTGTTGTGGCAGATGAGCCCGAGATTATATCCGTTTTGCGCTAATGATAGAGCAATTCCTTTTCCAATTCCGCGGCTTGCGCCAGTAATGACAGCTGTTTTTTTCATAGCAATCTCCTGTGATACGTTTTTACAATACGAAAATTATACCATAGAGATAATGTCTGAACAATTCAAATGGAACATTTAGAATATTCTGAAAAATAGCAATAGCATTCTTGAAATATCTCTCAATGATTGGTATAATTTATCTAAGTTCAAACTTTAATGGTTTGAAAAATTTAATAGTAATGGGGGTTGGGCATCATGAAAACTACAATCACAGGAAAGAACATCGAACTAACTCAAGGATTAAAGGACGCAGTGGAGGAGCGTTTTAAGAAATTAGACAAGTACTTCAATAAAGACACAGAAGCTATCGTTACATTGATTGTTGAGAAGGAGAGACAAAAAATTGAAGTAACAATCCCAATGAAAGGTCAGTATTTACGTGCAGAAGAAGTAACTTCTGATATGTATGCTTCAATCGAAGCTGTAACAAATACATTAGAGGCACAACTGAAAAAGCATAGACAGAAGATTATCAATCGTCAGCAGAGTAATTCATCAGCAATTTTTGCATCAGATTTTCTTTCAGATGAAGAAACTGATGAGGAGCCAATCAAGATTATTAAATCAAAGAAATTTGATATGAAACCAATGTATCCAGAGGATGCTTGCTTGGAGATGGATTTAACAGGACATGACTTCTTTATGTTTAGAAACGCTGAAACAGATGAAATCAATGTTGTATATAAGCGTAAAAATAAGACCTATGGTTTGATTGAGCCAGAATTCTAAAATTAAGGAATTATTTTAGAGGATATCTTTTTGAAGAGGTATCCTCTTTTTTGTGCGATTTTAAAAGAATAATTAACAAATGCAACACAAAATTTTAACTAAAAAATCACAACTATCCGGAGAGGGGGTGCTATTATTTTCGGCGAAATCGATTAAGTTAAAATTGGAGGTGTATTATACGTGATAAAGAGATTTAATAATGTTTGTAGGACTTTGCGAAAAGAAAGAGGGTTAACGCAGTATGAACTGGCAGATATTATTGGAGTATCTGAAAGTACTATATTAAGAGCAGAAAAGAAGTCAATTCCACGTAAAGAAAATTTGAAAAGAATCATTTCCTTTTTTGGCGAGAAAGAGTTTTATAAGCGATTTGCAAGTGGTGATGGTTGGGATAAGCTGGTTAGAAAAGAAAAAATAGAAAAGAAAATTGCTGAGCTATGGGGAAAAAATGAGGATGAAAAGCTTTTGGATTTGCTTTATGAATATGGAAAAAATATTGAATCCGAGGGAACGAAGGACGTTGTATTTTATCGAACAATGCTAGTCCTTTGCTATCATAAGATGGGTGTTGATGCACGCACAACGATACGAGAATTAATATCTCTTTTGAAAATGTCTACGGGAAAAAATCTTGACGATGATTCTGTCGAATATTCCGAGTTTGATATATTTATAATAAATAATTTAGCAATATGTTTTACAGAAGATGACAGGTGGGATATTGCAAATGGTGTGTATGAGGTGCTATTTGAAAGCTTGAGTGAGTGCGAATTGAAGAAAGTGCTTGCTGATAAAAAAATGAATTCTGTGAGCAGAAATTGGCAATTGACAACAGTTGGTTCGGGGGAAAAGAATTTTTTTGATTTGAAAAAAATGGAAAAAGCACATTATGTGGGAGTGATTGAAAGTGTTGATAATTCACGTAGAGACGCGTTCATTTCAGTATTGTAATTTTTTATAAAAGAGAATACTATAAAAATGCAGGTAATCTGAGGATTGCGTGTTTTAGGAGGATTAATATGAATATAGTAGTTTTAGCAGGTGGTCTTAGCTCTGAGAGAGATGTTTCACTTCGTTCGGGAAGTATGGTGGCTGAGGCTTTGAGAAGTAAGAATCATAACGTTGTAGTGCTTGATGTTTTTATGGGATATAAGGATAAGGAGTGCGACGTTACAGATATTTTTGAGAATTCATTAGAGGCATCCTTGAAGTCATCTGATATTCCTAAGGAAGCACCTGATATTAAGGCTGTTATTGCGCAGCGTCCTGATAAATCGCCAAGCTTTTTTGGCCCAAATGTAATAAAAATTTGCCAGATGGCAGATATTGTCTTCATGGCACTTCATGGTAGTGATGGAGAAAATGGAAAAGTACAGGCTACCTTTGATATGTTTGGAATTAAGTATACAGGAAATGACTATTTGTCTAGTGCGATTGCAATGGATAAGTTTTTGTCAAAGGAATTTTTTATTCGTGCTGAGGTTCCAACACCAAAGGGAGTGCTTTTGAATGTCGCAGATAGAGCAGACTTTGAGTTTGAAGTATATCCATGTATTGTTAAGCCAAATTGTGGCGGTTCTTCGATTGGTGTTACAATTGTAAATTCAAAGGATGAGCTTGATCAGGCTTTGGATGCAGCTTTTGAGTGGGAAGACGATGTTGTAATTGAGCAGTTTATTAATGGTCGTGAATTTTCTGATGGTGTAATAAAGGGAAAGGCCTTGCCTATTATCGAGATTGCACCAAAGAAGGGCTTCTATGATTATAAGAATAAGTACGCAGCAGGTTCGGCTGTAGAGACCTGTCCTGCTGAGATTAGCGAAAAGGCTACAAAGCGCATGCAGGAATATGCTGAAAAAGCGTATGAATGCCTTGGCCTTAATACGTATGCCAGAATTGATTTTATGATGGATTCAGATGAAAATATCTATTGTCTGGAGGCAAATACTTTACCAGGCATGACTCCTACTAGTCTTCTTCCGCAGGAGGCTGCTGTTACTGGCGTAGGTTTTGCTGAGTTGTGTGAAAAAATAATCGAAGTTTCTTTGGAGAAATACTAATGAAAAAAATGACATTGCAGACAATTGCACAATGTACACAGGGTTCTTTGGTTTTGCCGCGAGGCTACAAGGGCGATTTGGAAAAAGAAATTCAGGGTGTGGTAAATGATAACCGTCAGGTTCAGAAGGATTTTCTTTTTGTCCCGATGGTTGGCGCCAGAGTGGATGGACATTCCTTTATAGAGGATGCTTTTTCAAAGGGTGCGCTTGCTACTTTGTCAGAAAAAACTTTGGATAAGCCCAAGGGGCCATATATCAAGGTTGCAGATACAAAGCTTGCGTTAAAGCAGATTGCGACATATTACCGTATGCAATTGATTATTCCTGTGATAGGTGTAATCGGTAGTGTAGGGAAAACAAGCACAAAGGAGATGCTTGCATCTGTGCTTGGTACAAAATTTAAAGTGTTAAAGACAGAGGGCAATTTCAATAATGAAATAGGTTTGCCACTTACAATTTGTCGCATTACGGATGAGCATGATGTGGCAGTTGTTGAGATGGGAATCTCTGATTTTGGTGAAATGCATCGTCTTGGTCAGATAGCAAAGCCTAATTATGTTGTTATGACAAATATCGGCCAGTGCCATCTGGAAAATCTAAAGGATCGTGATGGAATTTTAAGGGCAAAAACTGAAGTGTTTGACCACATGCCAAGCACTGGCACAGTTGTATTAAACGGTGATGATGATAAATTAAGAGATTGTGATACGAAAAATCTCAATAAGATAAGCTATGGTCTTTCTGATGAAGATGTAAGTGCTACAAATATCAAGACTCAGATTACATCTACCTGTGCTGATATTTCCATTGGAAAAGATACATTTTCTGTTGAGATACCATTACCAGGAGAACACAATGTAATGAATGCTCTGGCTGCATCGGCAGTTGGAAAAGCTTTAGGCTTAACGCTTGATGAGATTCGCGCGGGACTTGAAAATGCTGGTACAATCTCTGGCAGAAACAATGTTATCAAGCTTGAAGCTGCTACAATAATTGATGATTGTTACAATGCAAACCCTGTTTCCATGAAGGCTTCAATCGAAGTTTTAGCAAAAGCAAAGGGACGTACGATTGCAGTTCTTGGAGATATGGGAGAGCTTGGTGATGACGAAAAGGCTCTGCATTATGGCTTGGGTAAGGTGCTTGCAGATAATGACATTGATATGCTTTACACGACAGGCGATTTGTCGATGGAGATAAATAAAGCCTTAGAAAAAGAAAATCCTAAGACTGTGAATTTGCATTTTGAGAGCAAAGAAAAATTGCTGGAAGCATTACTACCAGCAATTGAAAAAGGTGATACTATTTTAGTTAAGGCATCACATTTTATGCAGTATAGCGAAATCGTAAATGCCTTATCAGAAAAACTGAAATAATTATTTTGATAATTCTTCCTGCAGTAGTTTTTTACAATATGCTGCAGGAAATTTTTTATCATCCCCTTCAAGGGATTTGATATCAATTGGGGCAAGGTATGTGATGGATACTTTGCCTGATTTGATAAAAGGTATGCGATTCTCTAAAATCTCGCGACCACCATTTATAGCAACAGGTACTATCTTGCAGCCTGTCTTAGTTGAAAGTCGCATAGGAGCTTCATGAAATTCTGCCATTTCACCATTTTTTGAGCGAGTTCCCTCAGGGAAAACGAACATGCTGATGCCGGATTTTACATAATCGATAGCTTTTATCATAATCTTTAAATCTTCTCTTGGATTGTCTCTTGTAAGGAAAAGACAATAATTCTTTTTCATCCAGATATTTAAAAGAGGAATCTTTGAAAAATCAGCTTTTGAAAGATATCCAGTGATATTTGGACAAAGAGAATAGGTGAGGATAATATCTAAATAGCTCTGATGATTTCCAATAAAAAGAACAGGCTCATCCTTTGGAACGTTCTCTAGGCCTTTGATTTCTGGCTTGACGCCACATAGTTTCCATATAATAAAAAATGCTTTTTGTACAATTCTAAAGCCGATAAGCTCTTTTTTCTTTTTGTCAAATAAACCGATGATGAAAAGGACACCCCAGGTAGGAATGCTCAAAATAAGAAATACTACAACAAAAAGAATCGCAATAATAAATCTAATCATAATTTTACCTCCGAAAAATAATTATATGATAGGAAATAAGAATAATCAAATATGTTAATTTTCTGACAATTGCATAGTGAAAGCATAATTATGAATAAACTTGCGAAAAATTATGCGACATAGCCTATTTTCGGAAAAATTTCAAGTATAAATATGCACGAAAGTACTTCAAATTTTGTCAAGCATTTTTGAAAATGTCCCAAAATAATTTAAACACAAGCCCTAGCATTTTTGCTGGGGCTTCTTTTATTTTTGTGGGCTCTGCCCACACCCGTCCCTCGTCGGGAAGGCAGAGAAAGAAGTTGTTTACTTCT
>JAZLJM010000022.1:0-15453 GCA_045617805.1 Pseudobutyrivibrio sp. | reverse complement strand
AAGACTTTAGACACCTTAATTTTATCATATGTTGGGTCTCTTTTTTTATTCACTTAATAAGTGAAAAGCAATATTCAGTTAAAATATAGCAACTATGTGGCTTTCAGCCACTTTCACGGCTTCGCCGTGAATAATTCAGGTATAGTATTTATTTCAAAATCTAATTCCTTTTTCACACAATTTACATATGAAGAATGTGTGAAAAAACAGTGTATTATTCTCTAATGAATTTTTGCGTTGAGGATAAAGATATTTAGTGATAAAATAATTTAAACTATTGATATTTTTTTAACAATTACGGAGGTAATTATGGATTTTCAAAAAGAATATGCTTCTAAACTTAAGACAGCAGATGAGGCTGTAAAGGTTGTAAAGAGTGGTGATTGGGTTGACTACGGTTGGTGTACAGGAACTGTAGATGCTCTTGATAAAGCGCTTGCAAAGCGTACAGATGAACTTACAGATGTAAAGGTTCGTGGTGGTATTATTTTTAAAGTGCCAGCTATTTTTGAGAGAGAGGATGCAGGCGAGCATTTTTGCTGGAATTCTTGGCACATGAGTGGTATTGAGCGTAAGCTTATTAGTAGAGGCTGTGCATATTATGCACCTCTTCGTTATTCAGAGCTTCCTAGATATTATAGAGAGCATATCATGCATGACAATGTACTTATGCTTCAGGTTACAACTATGGATAACCATGGTTACTTTAATTTTGGACCAAATGCTTCACATCTTATGGCAGCTTGCGAGACAGCAGACCACATTATTGTTGAGGTAAACAAAAATATGCCAAGATGTCTTGGCGGTGCAGAGGAAGGTATTCACATTTCTCAGGTTGATGCAATCGTTGAAGGCGACAATCCAGATATCTGTGAGCTTGGTGCTGGAGCTCCAGCAACTGATGTTGATAGAGCTGTTGCAAAGCTTATCGTTGAGGAAATTCCAAATGGTGCTTGTTTACAGCTTGGTATTGGTGGAATGCCAAATACTGTAGGTGCTATGATTGCTGAGTCAGACCTCAAGGACCTTGGTGTTCATACAGAGATGTACGTTGATGCATTCGTTGATATTGCACGTGCAGGCAAAATCACAGGTGCAAAGAAGAATATAGATCGTTTCCGTCAGACATATGCTTTCGGTGCTGGTACAAAGAAGCTTTACGATTATCTCGATGAGAACCCAGCATGTATGTCAGCAGCAGTTGATTACACAAATGATGTTCGTGTAATTAGCTCAATCGACAACTTTATTTCTATTAATAATGCTGTTGATATCGATTTGTATGGTCAGGTAAATGCAGAAAGTGCTGGTATTAAGCATATCTCAGGAGCAGGCGGACAGCTTGATTTTGTTCTTGGTGCTTATCTTTCAAAGGGTGGAAAGAGCTTTATCTGCTGCTCATCAGCATTTAAGACAAAGGATGGCGAGTTAAAGAGTAGAATTGTTCCTACATTGGCTCCTGGTTCAATTGTTACAGATACTCGTGCAAATACACATTATGTAGTAACTGAGTATGGCAAGGTTTGTTTGAAGGGTCTTTCTATGTGGGAGCGTACAGAAAAGCTTATTTCTATCGCACATCCACAGTTTAGAGATGAACTCATCAAGGAAGCTGAAAAGATGAATATTTGGAGACGTTCTAACAAATAATACACAAATTAATGTTGCTTTATTCATACATTATTCACTTGTTATTTTCTATCATTGCTATAATAAGATGTGATGGAGGCAAAATCATGAAAAGAATAAAAGCTTTAGTTTCGGTTATTATTTTTACATTTAGTTTTTTTTGCGTAGGTTCGATGGTGGTTGTTGCTGAGGGAACAGTTACTGCTGAACAACGTAATATGTACCAAAAGGTGTTTAATTACAATTATTATGCGACTGCCTATCCTGATGTAGTTGCGACTGTTGGAAACAATAGTGAAGCACTTTTGGATCATTACATTACTCATGGAATTTATGAGGGCAGAAGTGCATCGGAATTTTTCAATTTATCAGCTTATGTTAAGAGATATCCGGTTTTACTTGAGACCTTTGGAACAGATTTTGATGCATATATCAGGTATTATACGACACAGGGCGCATACGAGGCTCAGAACGCATCAGCAGATGATACATATTTGACCCCATCGGCAGCCGCAAGCATTATTAATCGTATGAATACTTTGATCGGATATTGTACAACAGTATACGATCCTAATATTGCCAGAGCTACAAATGTCGAGCTTGCTGCAAACAATATCAACGGTACTGTATTACAGCCAGGACAGCAGTTTTCGTATTCAAAGACTGTTGGACCCAGAACAAGGTCCAGAGGCTTTGTAGAAGCGCCGATTTTCTTGGGTGGAAAGCATGGTGTAGGTATTGGTGGAGGTATTTGTCAGGTTTCGTCAACACTATATACAGCAATGGTCAATGCGGGTATAAAGCCAACTGAAAGACATGAGCATTCGCTTCCGGTTGCGTATTTGCCAGCAGGCTTTGATGCTACAGTTTCTGGTGATTACTATGATTTAAAATTTGTTAATCCTTATGATTTTCCGATTGAAATCAAAGCGACCGCACAGGATGGATTTTTAACAATTGTTATTTTAAAGGCTCAATAAAATAAAGCTATCTTGTCTAAAGAAGCTTTTATCCAAGCATAGGATAAAGTGTTCATAGGGCAAGATAGCTTTTTTTATCTGAAGGTCGTCTACTCTATTAGTATTCAACAGTTTCGATAGGACATTCCCAATCCGCAAGCATCTGAGTGTAGACGGAAAATTCCGAGTTGTAGATTTCTAAGTCCTCCGCATCTGTTGTGATTTTCATGAGCTCCTGGTAGCAGCTTAGAAGAGCTTGAATTGCAATGTCACCGCAGGTGTGAACATCAAGAGCGTAAGGCGCATCGTTTATTGCAGTTCTTAGCCAGTCGATGGCTTTTAGGTATTCCTTTCTAGAAAAATAGAATAGTCCAAAGTCGTAGCAGATTTCGCTAGTTGTATCTGCAAGAGGATATTCCGGTAAAAGCTTCATCATTGCGTCAAAATCATTTGATAGTCTTGCACATCTTACAAGAACACAGGCTGCTTTAACTCGCAATTCTTCGTTGTCAGAGCATTCAAATATTTGTTGAAAATATTCTTTTGCAACTATTAAATCCTCTGTTGTTCCAACTTTAATAAGCTCGGTTGCATACATTGAAATTACATTGTTTGATAATACAGTGTTTTGTTTAATAGTTTTCTGGTAAATACTAAAATCTCTTTTTGAATGGTCACAAAGTGGTGCGTGAGTGATGATTATTTCACTATTAAAGACGAGTGGATTTAGTCTGACTGTTTCATGAATCGGGTCAATCCAGGTAAAGGTTCTAAGGCGTCTGAAAAGCTTTGGACGATATTCCTTTTGGATGTTAAGGACAGTATCATGATTTATTGTGTGATACATCATTTGAACAATTTCAACCTGTGGGTTGATATATTCTTTGAGAAGGTAAAATTGATGTCTGTTTTCTTCGTCGAGATATTCGTCAGCATCTGGCACATAGATATAATCCATTGTAGCTTTTTGAAAAGAAAAATTTCTTGCATCGGAGAAATTGTCGTTCCATGCAAAATCATATATTTTGTCAGTGTATTTTTGTGCGATTGCTTTTGTATTGTCAGTAGAGCCAGTATCAACAATGATTATTTCATCCATTAGGTCTTTGATAGAATCAAGACATCTGGCTAAGACCTTTTCTTCGTTTTTTACTATCATACAGCAACTGATTGTTGTCATAATACCCCCTTAATCATACAATACCAATACATAAAATAATTGTACTATTTATGTAAAAATGTCGCAATTCAATATGGTAAAAAACAGTAAAAATTATCGGATATTATCACTGGAAATGTGCTATAATTAAAAGGCGAATTACTGAATTTATGAAAAGCAAATTTTTTATTAGTAAGGAGTTTAGCTTTGGGCACTATGGAATTTAAAATGGAACGCACAGGCTTGCTTGAAATTGGCGATGTGCTTCCAATTACTGAATATGAATTGCCGAACTCGTATTATTATGTTTTGGGGAGATCATTCGCGATGTCAGCAAATTATTCAACCTTGGAAAGAATTTCTGCGACAGAGGGGAAAGTTATTGACATAAAAGAAACTCCGAAGGGGTTTTATGTGTCGGTAGAATATTAATGCATCGGTTATAATATCGTTATACCATATGATGAAGAATTACTAGAAATTTAGGAGACCCGGATTTATGAAGTATGTTCCAATTCGAAATTTGTCAGATGGCCTTGTGCTAGGTCAGGACATACATAACGCAGTCGGCGCAAGACTATTACAGAAAAATACTGCACTTACGAAAAAGGATATCGAGTTTATTGATAATTTAGGTATTCCTGGAGTCTATATTGACGATACTTTTAGTGCAGATATTATTATTACTGAGCAGATTAAGCCAGAATTATCTTTGAAGGCAGAAAAGATGATTGCTGGTCTTTTTGGTCTTGTGCATGAGCAGGAGCTTCCTGAAGAAGAGCTTGCGATTAAAGCGATGGTTACTGAGATTGTTGATGATATTATGTCAAATGACCAGGTGATGCATAATCTTATGACAATCAAGACTTATGATGATTATACTTATGTGCATTCAGTAGAGGTTGCAATTCTTTCTGGAGTTTTAGCGGCTAAGTGTGAATATAAAAGAGATATTATTGAAAAATGTGTCACTGCTGGTTTTTTGCATGATCTTGGCAAGGTGGAAATTGATGAAGAGGTGATAAATGCACCTCGTCGTCTTACTGAGGCTGAGCGAAATCAGATGATGGATCATCCTAGAATAGCATACGATATTTTGACCTCCACCTTCAATTTTGATGATGAGATTAATCTGGCTGTTTATCAGCATCACGAGTGGTACAACGGCGGCGGCTATCCAAATCACGCGATGTACGAGGATATTGTAAAGATTGCCCGACTAATTAAGTGCGCAGATGTTTTTGATGCGATGACAACCAAGCGTCCCTATCATGCACCGTACTTACCATCAGAGGTTATGGAATATATCATGGGACGTAGTGGTATGGAGTTCGATCCGGATATTGTATCTGTCATGTCGAGCGAATTATGTGTTTATCCAGTAGGATGCGAGGTTGTTCTTTCTGATAGAAGACATGCTATTGTAAAAGAAAATCACAAGGGCTTCGTACTTCGACCAACAGTAAAGGTTATCGATAGTGGTGAAGTACTAAACCTGTTAAATGATTCGCGTGCTAGAAAAATTACAATTATAAAAACAATTTTGTAATTATGCATTGATTTGATTTAAAATACTTTGCTTGAGTAGAAGATTGCTGGTGTTTACCTGTTCAATCAGATACTCAAGCTTTTCTTTTTTCTCATTTTCTTTATATATGTCAGCAAGAAGTGTATAGCTTTCACTGATATCAGTTTTTATTCCTATTGCAAATTCAAGTACCGGAAGGGCGATATCTTCGCGATTAAGCTCGAGAGCCTTTTTTGCGTATTGGTTTATTAGTACAGTGAGCGTGTCAAAATTATCACCATATTTAGATACCTTATCAAAATTTCCAACACCATATGACAGCTTGATATCAGTGTTAGAGATGCCTGTGATATTTAGAATTCGCTCTGATGACAGGACATTAAGCTTATCTACGATATCAAGCAGCTCGGCATCGCTTGTAAAATCTGATGGAAATTTTTCTAGTGGAATGGTAATATAATTTAGGTTATCTATGTCTTTTTTTGGTGTAGAATTTGCTTTTAATTCTTTGTCCCAAAAGGCTTCTTCCTTGTCTGCCATGCTGTGCTTAACCTTGGAAAGCCTAAAAGAAAGCCAGATAATAAAAATCATAAATATTGTTAAACATGGAAATGCCATTAGCGTTCTCCTTTTTGTGAGGTAAATTATGAAAAAGAATAAGAAAACACAATTAATTGGTTCAATTATTTTAATCGTTGTAATACTTTGTATGCTTTTTACAATGTTTGGTGTATATTTTCTCTAAAACAGGCTTTATTGGTCGAAAGTAAATTGTGTCACGTATTTTAGAAAAATATTTGACTAAAGTTTACAAATTTCGCAGGTTATTGTCAATTTTATTAGTTATACCTTACTGTATGAAAGCATCAGTCATTATGATAAAATAGTACAGATAAAGTTTTATTTGGAGAGTATATGCGTTTTAGTAAGAAAATATTGGGAGGAGTCCTTATCCTTTCGGTACTTTTAACTTCATACAGTGTTGATTTTACCTGCTATGCAAAGTCGGCTTCCAAGCAGGAGGAAAAGACCGCAAAGAAAGCTGATGACAGAATTATTCCTGATGGCATAAAAATAGGTGAGCATGACGTTTCTGGACTTTCAGTTTCAAAGGCGGAGAAAATTATCGAAGACTCATTTGCTATGTATGATACTGTGCATTTTTCACTTAGTGCAAATGGTAAGAGTGTTAATGCGACAGGCAAGGATTTATGCATCTGTCCAGCCGATAAGCGAATTGTTAAAAGAGCTGCAAATTATGGTAAGACAGGAAATATGCTTGAGCGTTTTAAAGCGACAAGTGATATTGAGTCTGGCCGTGGTAAGACCTTCGAATTAGTTATTGGAGCTGACAAGAAAAAGCTTAAGCAATACATAAAGGGGGTCTCAAAGCAGTTTAATGATGTGGCGAGCGATAATACTCTGGTAAAAGAAGGCAATGCTTTTGTTTTTAAAGAGGGTAAATCAGGTGTTGTTTTAGATGAAAAGTCTTCTGTCCAGCAGATTGCAGATTTTCTATCACATGAATGGGATGGAAAGGATGCTGCACTAGAGTTGCCTACTATGATGAAAGAGCCTAGAGGTACGAAGGAAGAACTTTCTCAGATT
The DNA here is from genome assembly GCA_045617805.1 of Pseudobutyrivibrio sp. GTDB lineage: Bacteria > Bacillota > Clostridia > Lachnospirales > Lachnospiraceae > Pseudobutyrivibrio. Next base: position 8,570 of record JAZLJM010000022.1, on the reverse strand, counting down.
ACTGATCTTTTGGGGTCATATTCCACAGACTTTAGTTCTTCAGCGGCAAGCAGAGCCAACAATGTATCAAATGGTGCAAGACTTATTAATGGTACAATTCTTTTCCCGGGTGATGAGTTTTCTGTGCTTGATACAATCACACCATTTAATGAAGAAAATGGTTATCAGCTAGCTGGTTCTTATGAGAATGGAACGACAGTAGAAACCTTTGGTGGTGGAATTTGTCAGGTCTCATCTACTTTGTATGGAGCTGTGCGTCAGGCTGAGCTGGAGGTCGTGACTAGATCCTGTCACTCGATGGTAATAAATTATGTTCAGCCATCACAGGATGCGGCTATTTCTGAGAGTGGAAGCAAAGACTTCCAAATAAAAAATAACAAAAATTATCCAGTACTTATTGAAGGTTATACAAATGGTGGTATTATTTACTTCAATATTTACGGCAAAGAAGAGGATGATCCTTCTCATTCAGTTGATTATGAAACTGAAATTACTGAGGTAAAGGTTCAAAATACAACTTGGGTTGCGAGTGAAACATTACCACTTGGACAGATGAGTACTTCCACAGTTGGTCATACAGGCTATAAAGCCAAGCTTTGGAAGGTTATATATGAAAATGGTGAAGAGGTAGATAGGTATGTTTACAATAATAGTACCTATAACCCATCTAACCGAACTGTAGTGGTTGGAGTGGCAACTCCTGATGCTTCCTTAAAGGGGGCGATGATAAATGCGGTGTCTACTCAGAATCCAGATGCAATCGCAGCAGCTGTAGCGACACTTGCACCAGGAGCCTACAATCCTTCTATTTTTACTATCAAACCAAAGTATGAGGTTACAGTAAAAGAAGAGGATGCGGCTGATGGAAATGCTAGTACTCCTGAAGCACAACCACAGGTGGAACAACCTCCAGTTGAGCAACCGCCTGCTGAAGCGCCTTTAGTAGAAGGAAATGGAAATCCTATATAGGTGAAAAATGGAAATCGGAAAGATAAGTGAGAGCGTATTAAAGCGTTCCGTAATAAAACAACTTCATACAAAGCGCGATGAGGTTACAAGAGCCTCTAGCGTAGGCGTTGATTGTGGAAGCGTTTGTCTTGCACCTGATGAGGAGTTTGTTGTGACAACAGATCCTATTACAGGTACTGTAGCAGATATTGGCAAGCTTGCAGTTACTGTCGCAACCAATGATTTAGCTACAGCCGGTGCAGAGCCAGTTGGAATTCTTCTTACCATCCTTTTGACTCCACGTATGCGTGAGGCAAAGCTCAAGGCTATTATGGAGCAGGTTGAAGAATGCTGTAAAAAGTACAATGTTCAGGTTATTGGCGGACACACTGAAGTGACGGAGGCTGTCAATCAGCCTATCATTTCAATTACCGCTGTTGGCAAAATCAAAAAAGGAAAGATGATTTGTGCATCTTCTGCTACAGCAGGTATGGATATTGTTCTTACTAAGTGGATAGGTCTTGAGGGAACATCTATTATTGCAAAAGAACATGAGCAGGAGCTTTTACAAAAGCTGCCGGTTTCTCTTATTAAAACAGCTTGTGATTTTGATCAATATTTAAGCGTTTTGCCTGAAAGCCGTATCGCAGTTGAACATGGTGTTGCGGCTATGCATGATGTGACTGAGGGAGGCATTTTTGGTGCTTTGTGGGAAGTTGCAGAAGCATCAAAGATTGGCTTGGATGTTGATTTAAAAGCAATTCCTGTCAAGCAGGAAACAATAGAAATCTGTGAGTTTTTTGGAATCAATCCATATGAGCTTGTTTCAAGTGGCGCTATGCTGATTGTTACAGCCGATGGAAACGGCCTTGTTAGAAAATTAACAGAGGCGGGGGTAGCATCCGCGGTTATCGGAAAGTCCAATTCTTCGAATGATAAGCGCATCATTAATGGAGACGAGGTAAGATTTTTGGAGCCGCCAAAGAGTGATGCATTATATAGTGTAAACAAATAGATTGAGGGAAAAACATGAGAGAAAAAATCTTAAATTATATTGAACAAAATAGTCGAATTGACATCGCTGATTTAGCTCTCCTTTTAGGTTCTGGTGAAGTGACTATTATGAATGAATTAGAGCAGATGGAAGCAGAGCATATTATTTGTGGATATCACACACTTATCAACTGGGATAAGGTGGGTGTTGAAAAGGTATCTGCACTTATTGAGGTTAGAGTTACTCCACAAAGAGGAATGGGTTTTGATAAGGTTGCTGAGCGAATCTATAATTATCCAGAGGTTAATGCTGTTTATTTGATTTCAGGCAGCTATGACTTTATGGTTTCTCTTGAGGGTCGTACATTAAAGGAAGTAGCAGAGTTTGTTTCGGCTAAGCTTTCTCCACTTGATACTGTACTTTCTACACAGACAAATTTTGTCCTTAAAAAGTACAAGGATCATGGAACAATTATGGCTGAAAAGCATGTTGATGAAAGGGAGATTGTTAGTCCATGAGAAGTCCGTTAAATAATGTAATTACAGAGATAAAGCCATCGGGTATCCGAAAGTTTTTTGATATTGTTGCAGAGATGCCAGATGCAATTTCACTTGGTGTAGGTGAGCCTGATTTTGATACGCCTTGGGTGGTTAGAGATGAGGCTATTTATTCATTAGAGAGAGGTCGTACATTTTATACCTCTAATTCTGGTTTAAAGGAATTACGTGAGGAAATTTCTTCATATCTAAAGCGTCATTACAATCTGCATTATGATCCAATGACAGAGATGGTTATGACAGTTGGTGGTTCGGAGGCTATTGATATTGCTCTTCGCGCTATGCTTGATAGAGGTGATGAGGTGCTTATTCCGCAGCCTAGCTACGTTTCTTACGAGCCATGTACAATTTTAGCTGGTGGTGTACCTGTACCAATCAATCTCAAGGAAGAGAATGAATTCAGATTAAAGCCAGAAGAATTAGAGGCTGCAATTACTGACAAGACCAAGGTTTTGATTATGCCATTTCCAAATAACCCAACTGGTGCGATTATGGAAGAGGATGATTTGAAGCCGATTGTTGACCTTGTGATTAAGCATGATTTATTTGTCATCACTGATGAGATTTATTCAGAACTCAATTACAATGGCAAGCCACATGTATCTATAGCAAGCTTCCCTGGTATGAAGGAGAGAACTGTTTTTATTAACGGTTTTTCAAAATCCCATGCAATGACGGGCTGGAGACTTGGTTATGCGTGTGCACCTGAGATTATTATCAAGCAGATGCTTAAGATTCACCAGTTTGCAATTATGTGTGCACCTACTGCCAGTCAGTATGCAGCAATTACTGCAATTCGCGACTGCGATGAGGATGTTGCACATATGCGTGACGAGTATAATGACCGTCGTAGATATTTGTTAAATCGTTTTAAGCAAATGAATATAAAATGCTTTGAGCCTTATGGTGCGTTTTATATTTTCCCTTCCATAGCAGAATTTGGTATGACTTCAGATGAATTTTGTACCACTCTATTAAAGGAGAAAAAGGTTGCGGTTGTACCAGGAACAGCTTTTGGTGAAAGTGGAGAAGGCAATGTACGTATTTCGTATGCTTATTCACTTGAAAATCTCAAGAAAGCTATGGATTTAATAGAAGAATTTGTAAACGAACTTAGAAAGAAGGCATAACTTTATGCTAAATATTGTATTACATGAGCCAGAGATGCCAGCAAATACCGGCAATATAGGTAGAACCTGTGTTGCCACAGGCACAAGGCTACATTTGATAGAGCCACTTGGTTTTGTTTTATCTGACAAGATGATAAAGCGAGCGGGGATGGACTACTGGGATAAGCTTGAGGTCATTCGTTATGATGATTGGGCTGATTTCAAGGCAAAAAATCCTGATGCCAAGATTTACATGGCAACAACAAAAGCGAAAAAGTCTTATGATCAGGTCGAGTACGAGCCAGACTGTTACATAATGTTTGGCAAGGAAAGTGCAGGAATTCCTGAGGAAATCCTTGTTGACAATGAAGAGAACTGTGTGCGTATTCCAATGGGGCAGGACATAAGATCACTTAATTTATCGAATTCAGTTGCAATTCTTTTATATGAAGCGTTGCGACAGAACAACTTTTTAAATCTAGAAACCGAGGGTAATTTACATAGACTCAACTGGAAGGGATAGTGGGTACCAATGTCAATTATTAAAGCAAAAAATTTAGTTCATGAATATATTAGACGTGATGAAGAGGGCAATGTAGAAGATATTTTTACAGCCCTTGATCACGTTGATCTTAAAATTGAGCCAGGCCAGTTTGTTTCAATACTAGGTCATAATGGCTCAGGAAAATCTACTTTTTCTAAGCATATTAATGCTCTTTTAACTCCAAGTGAGGGCACAATCTACGTAGATGATATGAATACACTCGATGATGAGTGTACTTTTGCTGTGCGTCAATCTGCAGGTATGGTTTTTCAAAATCCTGATAATCAGATTATTGCCAGCGTTGTTGAAGAGGATGTTGCTTTTGGACCAGAAAACATAGGTGTTCCAACAGAAGAAATCTGCACACGTGTTGAAAAATCCTTAAAGATGGTGGAGATGTTCAAATATCGCAAGCATTCTCCAAATAAGCTTTCAGGTGGACAAAAACAGCGCGTTGCAATTGCCGGAGTTATGGCAATGGAGCCTAAATGCATAATTTTAGATGAGCCTACTGCCATGCTTGATCCAAATGGTCGTGCTGAAGTTTTGGCAGCAGTTCATAAGCTTAACCGCGAAAAGGGCATTACTGTAATTTTGATTACTCATTACATGGAGGAAGTAATTGATTCTGATTACGTATATGTAATGGAAAAAGGCAAGGTTTTCATGGAAGGAAAGCCAAGAGAAATTTTTGCGCGAGTAGATGAGCTTAAGGCGCATTCTTTAGATGTACCGCAGGTAACCATGCTTGCCCATGAATTAAAAAAATCAGGTGTGCCTATGCCTGATTGTGTACTGACTAGAAAAGAACTTGTAGAAGCTGTGCTGGCAGCCAAGGGAAAGGCGGTGTAGTATGGCATTAATTTTTGATCATGTTTCTTATAAATATAGTTCTGGAACAAGCTACGAGGTTACAGCCTTAGATGACGTATGTCTTCATATCAAAGAGGGCGAATTTGTCGGAATTATTGGACAAACAGGTAGTGGAAAATCAACTCTTGTGCAGCATATGAACGGTCTTATGAAGGCTACAGAGGGCACTGTATACTATCGTGGCGAGGACATCTATGACAAGGATTATGATTTGAGGCAGCTTAGAACTCAGGTTGGAATGGTTTTTCAGTATCCAGAGCATCAGCTTTTTGAGACAACTGTTTTCGAGGATGTAAAATTTGGTCCCAAAAATCAGGGACTTGATGAAAAAGAACAGGATATACGAGCTTATGAGGCTCTTAATTTAGTTGGATTCGATGAGAAGCTCTTTTTGGCATCACCATTTGAGTTGTCTGGTGGACAAAAAAGAAGAGCTGCAATTGCTGGTGTGCTTGCGATGAAGCCAGCCGTTTTGATTCTTGACGAGCCAACTGCAGGTCTTGACCCTAAGGGTAGAGACGATATCTTGAATTTAGTTAAGGATATGCATGAAAAAAGACATGATACGGTCATTTTAGTATCACATTCTATGGAGGATGTGGCAAATTATGTTGACCGTTTGATTGTTATGGATTCAGGAAAGCCTATTTTTGATGGCACTCCACGAGAGGTTTTTACACATTACAAAGAACTGGAAAAGATAGGCTTGGCAGCTCCGGCAGTGACCTACGTTATGAACGATTTACAGGCGGATGGTTTGCCAGTTGATACTTCTGCAACAACTGTTGCGGAGGCAAGAGATGAAATTTTGAGAATGCTGAAGGGAGGATACTAGGATGTTTAGAGAAATGACATTGGGACAGTATTTTCCTGCAGATTCATATTTACATAAGCTTGACCCCAGAGTAAAGCTTTTTGGTACGCTTGTGTATATTATTTCACTTTTTGCGTTTGAAAATATCATTGGTTTTGCCATGATTTTTGCAGCATTAGTAGGTGTGATTGTGATTAGCAAGGTTCCTTTTTCTTTTATGGTAAAGGGGCTTAAAGGAATAGTTTTGCTTTTAATTTTTGCAGGATTATTTAATCTTTTGCTTACTCCAGGAAAAGAGATTTGGAGCTTTGGTTTTATCAAAATTACAGATGTTGGTCTAAAAAATGCTGTTATGATGACCCTCAGGATGATTATGCTTATAGTAGGCTCTTCAATCTTAACTTTGACTACTACACCCAACCAATTAACAGATGGTTTGGAAAAATCCTTTTCCTGGGGCAAAAAAATAGGAATTCCAGTCCATGAAATTGCCATGATGATGTCAATTGCGCTTAGATTTATTCCTATTCTTATTGAAGAGACTGACAAAATTATGAAGGCTCAGATGGCGCGTGGTGCTGACTTTGAAACAGGTGGCCTGGTTAAAAAAGCTAAAGCAATGGTGCCACTTTTGGTTCCACTTTTTGTATCAGCCTTCAGACGTGCCAATGATTTGGCTCTTGCAATGGAAGCCCGCTGCTACAACGGTGGTGACGGCCGCACCAAGATGAAGCCACTCAAGTATGATGATTATGATGTTAGAGCATACATTGTAATGGTGATGTTTATTGTATTTTTTATTGTTGTAAAGATCATTTTGTAATTTGACTTGGATGTTTGATGATTATATGAAAAGGTTTTTTATATATGAGAGTGATGCTGGTTGTTGCCTATGATGGCACGGATTATTGCGGTTGGCAGATTCAACCTAATGGCGTAACAATTGAACAAAAATTAAATGAAGCATTGACGGATTTGCTTAAAGAACCAATTCTTGTTACGGGTGCTAGTCGTACAGATGCAGGAGTCCATTCTCTTGGTAATGTGGCTATTTTTGACACAAATTCAAGGATGCCGGCAGATAAGATTTGTTTTGCATTAAATCAGAGATTACCAGATGATATCGTGGTCCAGGAATCAAAGCAGGTTGAGGATGATTGGCATCCGAGATATGCTAAGAGCAGCAAGACCTATGAATATAGGATTTTAAATCGAAAAATGCCTGACCCGACTCGACGAAGAGATACTTATCATTACTATTATCCACTTGATGTAGCTAAAATGCAGGAGGCTGCAAATTTTCTGATAGGCGAACATGATTTTTCATCTTTTTGTGCAGCAAAAGCACAGGTGAAAAGTCATATTAGAACTATTAATTCACTTGATGTAATTAAAACTAATGACGTGATAACAATTAGAGTGAATGGCAATGGCTTTCTTTATAATATGGTTCGAATAATTGCGGGTACCTTGATAAAAGTGGGTGCAGGTGAGATTGAACCTACGGAGATGAAAAAAATTATTGAAGCAGAAGACCGCTCACAAGCTGGACCGACTGCTCCAGCAAATGCACTTACTATGATAGGGATAGAGTTTTAGAATTTTTATATTTTAGGTTTTTGTATTTTATAAATATAGGTTTTAGTATTTTTTTAAAATATAGGTTGACTTGGACTCTTAAAATATAGTAAAATGCAAAGGCTGACGTAGTGAAAAACTATAAATCCATTAGCCCGGAGATATAGTTTACATAATTTTCTAATGGATGCCCGGACATCATTCGTTAGAAGCTTTTAGATTTATTTAAGGAGGAACACTCATGAATACTTATATGCCAAACGCTTCTCAGATTGAGAGAAAGTGGTATGTAGTTGATGCAGAAGGACAGACACTTGGACGTCTTTGTGCTGAAGTAGCAAAGGTTTTAAGAGGTAAGAATAAGCCAATCTTTACTCCACACGCAGATTGTGGTGATTATGTTATCGTAGTTAACGCTGAGAAGATTAAGGTAACAGGTAAGAAGCTTGATCAGAAGATGTATTATCATCACTCAGATTATGTTGGTGGTATGAAAGAAGCAACTCTTCGTGAGATGCTCAACACACACCCTGACAGAGTTATCGAGCATGCCGTAAAGGGAATGCTTCCAAAGGGACCACTCGGTAGACAGATGTATACAAAGCTTTTCGTATATGTTGGACCAGATCACAAGCAGCAGGCACAGAAGCCTGAAGTGCTTACATTTTAATTGGAGGTAGAAGATTATGGCAAAGAATACAGCTAAGTATTACGGAACTGGTAGAAGAAAGTCTTCAGTTGCTAGAGTATATCTTGTACCTGGCACAGGTAAGATTACAATCAATAAAAGAGACATCGATGAGTACCTTGGTCTTGAGACACTTAAGGTAGTTGTTAGACAGCCACTTGTAGCTACAGGTACTGTTGATAAGTTCGATGTAATCGTTACAGTAAACGGTGGTGGATATACAGGACAGGCTGGAGCTATCAGACATGGTATCTCACGTGCCCTTCTTGAGGTAGATTCAGAGTACAGACCTACACTTAAGGCTGCTGGATTCCTTACAAGAGATCCACGTATGAAGGAGAGAAAGAAGTACGGTTTAAAGGCCGCTCGTCGTGCTCCACAGTTCAGCAAGAGATAATCAAGAGAATATTTCAAAGAATTTACAAACCTCGGAAATCCAGTGTTTCCGGGGTTTTTCTTTATCTA
>JAZLJM010000021.1:0-3220 GCA_045617805.1 Pseudobutyrivibrio sp. | reverse complement strand
TCAAATATCGGAGGATTTATTGTCTATGAATCAACCACTTTCTAGGTTGTGGATTAACGGGTTATTAGGAGGTGTTCCGGAACTGCTATGAGAAAACGAATTGGTATAGCATCGGAGGGACCAACTGATTTTTTAGTGCTTAAAAAAGTAATTGACAAAATTACAGGAGAAGACAATCAATATCTACCGCTACAGCCAGAGCCAGATATGATGGGAAGATATGGTAATGGATGGAAGGGAGTATGGAAATGGTGTAAAGAAACTGCGCCACTCAATGTGCTTATGGATAGCATTCAGCCTCAAATAGATATGATTGTAATTCAAATGGACGGTGATGTTGTCAGAAAGGAAAAAGAAGTACATTGTTGGTGTGAATCCACAATATGTAAAGAGAAGAAAAGCGAAGTGTTTCCTTTATATTGCCGGAATACAATCGAAAGAAAGTGTCCTATAGAGCTTCCGTGTTCAAATCATGTTAATGATTTGAAGGATATGATTATGCACGGAAAATACGTGCTAGGAAAAACCATGGGAGAATTTGATAAAACAAAGATTGTTATTACGATTCCTTGTGACAGTACAGATGCTTGGATTGTGGCGGCATTTGAAGACTATGATAATATTGAACAAATTGAAGATCCTTGGAAAAATATTATTGCGAAGGGGAAATATTATCATGGTATTAGAGTAAGAAGCGATAAAAAGAACGTAGTTACATATGGTCAATTGTCTGAGCAACTGGTAGATAACTGGAATATGGTAACAGATAGATGTATTTCAGCAAAATGTTTAGAGGACGATATTCGTAAAGGTTTTGATTTAATTTAAATTGAAGGAGGGAATATATGTTTCCAACAATTAATAAAAAAGAAACAGGTGTAAACCTTCGAAGAATTATGGATATGCGAGGGGTGAAACCAAAAGATATTCAAGAATACCTAGGACTTGGATGTGTGCAGAGTGTATACCGTTGGTTGGATGGAGTTAGTATGCCAACAGTTGATAATCTGTATGCAATCAGCAAGATGCTTCAAGTTCCAATGGATTCAATTGTCTGCGGAAATGCAGGAATGACAGAAAATCAAATAAGTGTATGGCTTACGGATCAGGAGAGAAGAATTTATACCTATTACAAAAAATTGAGAGAATTAAATGCAGCATAATTTTTGAACGACAAGTTCAATGACATTACATAAATCCTCCCTTAGAATTATTTACAGAAATAATTTTAAGGGAGGATTCTTTATGAGCGAAAAGATGTTAGTAACACAGGCTCTTGACGAAAGAGACCTATTAGTAAAGAAAATATCAGATAAAATTGAGAAAGCAAGCTTTGTGGATACCATAAAGCCAAATGAGGATAAAGTATATTCAAAGCGCATTGGTAAGGATGAATATGCGAAAGCGGCTGAGGCTGCATACCAGCAGATAGTTGATTTGATTGATAAATTCCAGAAAATTGATGCAGCTATTGTTGCCTCCAATGCTGAGACAGAGATCACAACATCATATGGAGCATTTACTGTAGCCGGAGCAATTGCACTAAGAAGCAGATTGCGTAGACAAGGAAGCTACGGAAGAGAAGCTGATTTTGAAGGAATCCTTAAGTCTAAGATGCAGGATGAATATAATGAGCGCGTACGTACATGTGATCTCAAGAACAGTCAGCTTCAGAACACGGCAGAGAGCATGCGTCTTAGCATCCTAGGAAAAGACAGCAAAGCAAAAGACGATAAGCCACTTGGTGTAGTGGATGCTTACGTGAAGGAAAACACAACAGAGCTTGTGGATCCACTTGATATCAAAAAGAAGATAGAGAGCCTGGAGGAAAAGAGCAATACCCTTCTAAAGGAATTAGATACTCAGATAAAAGTATCTAATGCGACAACTTTCATTGAAATAGCATAAAGTATTTGCCTGCATTGTGAAAATCCTAAATCTGGCTTCCCGTAACAGGGTTACGTTACAAAATAAGTATACCAATTCAGCGAAAATTGGGTTACCAATATACGAAGTGGCGCAATAGGCAGCGCTCATGACCTAAAATCATGATGTTGTAGGTTCGAATCCTATCTTTGTAAAACATTGGTTTGACAGCGATGACTGATAATCATCTCCAATTTTAACGGTTTTGTGTCTTATTTGAACATTTAATTGTGAATTGTAAACTTTTAAACGATTGAATTGTTTTAGGTAAAATAAAAACTTTGATATAGGCATAGAGATATGCTGAAATCCATGAAGAGGGTTAAAGTGTTAAGCCAGTTGACTGAGGATTATCCGCATGGCTGCAATGTGGGCAAATATTTGATGGTGGAGTCATGGCGTAGCTATGGCTCTATTTCTATATTCAGAAAGGGAAGAATTTAGACAGTTTTATCCTGGAAAAACAGCAGAGGAAATGTTTTTAGGAGATGATGAGGAGTGACAAATGAAAGTAATTAGTACAGGTTCAAAATTTGATATTTACCCGGATGACCTTAAAAGCTTTGATCGTTTGCCTGCAAATTATTATGTGGTACGATTTCATCCTAAAAAGGGATTTTATCTTGAGAAGTATACAGAGTTTCAGATGACAGAATCTAAAATATATGGAATACACTTAGAAAAAGTACATAAAGTGCTTAAATCATTTGAAGCTTTTAATAGAAATCTTGGAGTGATACTGAGTGGAGATAAGGGAATAGGCAAATCGCTTTTCGCTCGATTGCTAGGAAGAGAGGCTGTGAATAATGGGATGCCGGTAATCATTGTGGAAGGATTTATAGAAGGTATTGGAAGCTTTATTGATAGCATTGATCAAGAGGTATTGGTTCTATTTGATGAGTTTGATAAGACTTTTGCTCGTGGCAGAGACGATGGTGTAGATCCACAGGCAAGTATGTTGTCATTGTTTGATGGCGTAGCACAAGGCAAGAAGCTATTTGTTGTGACCTGTAATGAATTAAGAGGATTGAACGTATTTCTTGTAAATAGGCCAGGAAGATTTCACTATCACTTTAGATTTGAATATCCATCAGCAGAGGATATAAGGAAATATTTGAAAGATAAGTTAATTCCGGAAGCGCATTCAGAAATCGAAGAGGTTGTTAATTTTTCAAAGCGCGTAGCTCTTAATTATGATTGTTTAAGGGCAATCGCATTTGAACTTAATCTCGGACAAGATTTTTCGGGAGCTATAAGCGACTTAAATATCATTAATGTTGAAAAAGAGCGATAT
>JAZLJM010000020.1:0-25450 GCA_045617805.1 Pseudobutyrivibrio sp. | reverse complement strand
CTTTTACAATAAACTAATTAATTAAGCAAGCTTAGACTTTGCAAGCTCTGCAGGCTTTGCAAATCCTTCTGCATCGTTAACAGCGAGCTCAGCGAGCATCTTTCTGTTCATCTCAACATCAGCAAGCTTAAGTCCATACATGAACTTAGAGTATGAAAGACCATTCATACGAGCTGCAGCATTGATACGAGCGATCCAAAGCTGTCTAAACTGTCTCTTCTTCTGCTTTCTTCCAGCATATGAAGATGTAAGGGCACGCATAACTGACTGCTTTGCAACACGATACTGCTTGCTTCTAGCGCCTCTGTAACCCTTTGCTAACTTTAATGTTCTATTGTGCTTCTTTCTAGCGTTTAATCCGCCTTTAACTCTTGCCATTTATATTTCCTCCTAACCAATTAACGGTAACCACATACACATTAGATGTATGGAAGTACCTTCTTCATGTTCTTTACGTTTGTTGAATCAACCATAGCTGCTTTACGAAGCTGTCTCTTGTTCTTAGTTGTCTTCTTGGTTAAGATATGACGCTTATAAGCCTTATTTCTCTTAAGCTTACCTGTTCCTGTTTTTGTAAAGCGCTTTGCAGCTGCTCTTCTTGTCTTCATCTTTGGCATGACAAATTCCTCCTATTTTACGATTTCTTTTCTGCAAGCACCAAGCTAATGCTTCTGCCTTCAATCTTTGGTGCCTTTTCCACTACAGCAACGTCTGCAAGCTTCTCAGCAAAATCATCAAGAATATGCTTACTTGCCTGCATATGAGCCATCTCACGTCCTCTAAAACGCAAAGTGATTTTTACTTTATCACCCTTAGAGATAAACTTCTTTGCTGCACTGACTTTAGTATTAAGGTCATTTGAGTCAATGTTTGGAGACATTCTAATCTCCTTAACCTCAACTACGTGCTGCTTTTTCTTAGCTTCCTTTTCCTTACGAGCCTGCTCGTAACGATATTTTCCATAATCAACAATCTTACATACTGGTGGATTTGCTTTTGGTGAAATCTTAACCAAATCCAATCCTTCATCGTCTGCAAGCTTTTGAGCTTCTCTAGCTGACATAATGCCAAGCTGTTCCCCGTCTGAGCCAATAACACGCACTTCTTTATCACGTATCTGCTCATTGATCATTAATTCGCTAATGGTTATACCTCCAAAAAGTAAAAAAAATAGTGGATACAGAATATCCACCATAAATCTACACAAAACGAGTTTGTGTGAAATATTAACTCTGAGTCACTCATTTGTGCTCAGGTGAGAGTGGATACTCTACTTGTTTTCACAACATAACAAAGATTATCATAAATCCTTATCACCGTCAACAATTTTATAAAAAATATTTATATACAACCTCGGCAATGGCTCCATGGTTGTTATCTACCTTAGTAATATAATCTGCAACAGCATGAACATCCTCTTGCGCATTTGCTACTGCGACACCAACACCAGCTTCAACTACCATGCTGATATCGTTTCTCTCATCGCCACATGCAACTGTATTTGCCATATCTACACCAAGTCTGTCTGCAAGCAGATTTAATCCATGTCCTTTACTTGCGCCAGTTTTTACAAATTCCAAAAATGTAGGTGTAGAAAACATAATATTGTAATCCTTACCAAAAACAGGTGTAAGCTTTTCTTCAACAGAAAGCAAATTATCATAGCTGTCAAAATCAACAGCCATACATTTACAGATTTTTTTATCTAAAAGCTCATCTGTTGACTTGATATATTTTACAGGTTCATGTGTAATCTCATTGTATTTTAATACATTTGAATTTTCCTCAAATGTATAAATCCATTTTTCATCAAAAGCCAATGCAGTGGTATTCTCTGCTACAATTGCTTCTATCAAGGACGCAGCCTTTTTTGAATCAATATAGTCTGTAAAAAGTCTAGAGCCATCACATGCATTATAACCAACTACGCCTTGATAGCCTAAGAAAAATACATTCTTGTTTTTGAAAATATCATAAGGCTCTAAAAGCTTTTGAATACCATGGATTGGTCTTCCTGTATCAATTGCGATATAGTGACCTGCATCAAGCAGGTTACCAAGTGCATTAATATTATCATCAGAAATAGTTTTGTCAGAAGATAATAAAGTTTCATCTAAATCAAGTGCTAAAATCTTACTCATCAAAATCCTCACTAGCCATTATTGGAATAAATTTTCTCTTCTGCCAAATATTAATATCTTTTTTATTATTTTTCAAGACTTCATTGCAAAATACTGACTGCGCCCCAATAATTGGGCCATTATCATAGCTCGTCTTCTCGTACTCACCCTGACTATTCATATAGTACGCCTTTGAATTATCATTGAGCTGAACAGTAAGAATATGCTTAACGTCTGCCTTTATTTTTTCATCCTCAATTGGGAAAATAATCTCTACACGTCTATCAAGATTTCTCGGCATCCAATCAGCACTTCCCATATAAATATCCTCAGAGCCATTATTGTAAAAATAAAAAATTCTTGCATGCTCCAAGAAGGTTCCTACAATTGATGAAACATGAATATTTTCACTAATGTCTTTAACACCTGCTCTAAGACAACAGATGCCACGAATAATTAAATGAATAATAACACCCGCTTCTGAGGCTTCATATAGTTTTTCAATAATCTCCTGGTCACAAAGAGAATTCATCTTTGCAATGATAATGGCTGTCTTACCATCCTTGGCATGACGAATTTCTCTATTGATGAGATTTATAAAAGTGTCACGAAGCCAGTATGGCGCCAATACCAGCTTATTCCAGCCAGCCGGTTCGCAGTAACCCGACAACATATTAAATACTGCGGTCGCATCCTGACCATAGGATTCTCTGCAAGTAAACATTCCACAATCTGTATAAAGCTTTGCTGTAGAATCATTATAGTTGCCTGTTCCGAGGTGAACATATCGCTTGATACCATCCTCTTCCTTACGAACAACAAGTGCAATTTTACAATGAGTTTTCAAGCCCATCAAACCATATATTACATGGCAGCCAGCTTTTTCAAGCTTCTTTGCCCAGATAATATTATTTTCTTCATCAAATCTAGCCTTTAATTCAACTAAAACTGTAACCTGCTTGCCATTATCTGCAGCCTTGGCAAGAGCAGAAATAATTGGAGAATTTCCACTAACTCTATATAAAGTCTGCTTTATTGCAAGAACATTTGGATCTGTCGATGCTTGTTTAATAAAATTAACTACTGGGTCAAAGGATTGATACGGATGATGTAATAAAATATCACCTCGTTTTATTTCATCAAAAATATTTGTACACTCTACCAAACGAGGATGCTCCTGTGGTTGGTAGGATTCTGATTTCAAATCACTATGTGATACACTACCATAAAGCTTCATCAAAAATGTAAGATCGATTGGACCATTTATTTTATAAACATCATCTTCACTTACACACAAATTCTTTTTTAGATATGATAAAAGCTTAACATCCATATCAGCTTCAACTTCAAGACGAATAACCTCGCCCCACTGTCTGGATTTTATCTGCTTTTCAATTTCAAGCAAAAGATCTTCTGCACCTTCCTCATCTATTGAAAAATCTGCATTACGCATAATTCTATATGGACATGCACTTACGACATTATAATTCAAAAACAGCTTGTCCATATTACGCTCAATTATCTGCTCTAATAAAACATAAACCTCTTTATCATCTTCTGCTGGAACTCGTAAGAATCTAGGTAACACTGATGGCACCTGAACAGTTGCAAATTCAACACTTTGATTATCCGACCTGTTTGTTCCAAAATCATTCTTTTTTTCAATAAGTGCTGCGATATTTAAGCTCTTATTTCGAATAAGAGGAAATGGTCTGGAAATATCATGTGCCATCGGAGTAAGTACTGGATAAACCTGCTCCATAAAATATCTATCTATATACTCTAATTGCTCGTCTGTTAATTCCTCATAAGCATCACAAATAAAAATATTTGAAGTATTTAAAATTGGCATAAGCTCCTTTGAATAAATACAATATTGCTTTTGCACCAATTCCAAAGTCTTTTCACTAATTTTAGACAACTGTTCTTCAGGTGTCATGCCAGCTAAATCAGGCTTTGTATACCCCGCATGAATCATATCCTTTAAGGATGCAACTCGAACCATAAAAAATTCATCAAGATTAGACGAAGTAATACTTACAAATTTAAGTCTTTCAAAAATCGGCTGCGTTTCATCACAAGCCTCATTTAAAACTCGATTTTCAAATTTAAGCCAGCTTAATTCTCTATTATCAAAATTATTAAATGTTATATTCCCCGTTTTCAAAATAAGCCCCTCCAAAAAAATTAATCATTAAACTTCTTTTCTTTTAATACCGGTTTAATTGAAAAAACATCTTCAAAGAAATTTGCATTTTTTGAAAATAATCCCTTTTCCAAAGCAAATGAAGAACTAGCCTCAATATAAATCATTAATTTTGAATCCTTTAAACACATATCAAAATTCTTAACCTTTTGCTTATGACTTCTATCAAGTGCATTTGCTACCTTTAAAATTGCTAAAAGCTTAACCACTAAAATATAATCCTCTTGTGAGAATCTATCTGAAAGCATTTCATATGGGTCTAAAGGCTTTCTATTGTAAGCTACTGTCGTCGCAATAATTTCTCTTTCATGATGCGATAATCCGAGAATTTCTGATGACATGATAATTGTATAAGAGCAATCACTGGCATCAGCAATACTTATGTATTTTCCACAATCATGTAAAACAGCAATAACCTCCATCAAAAGCTTTTCTCTATCACCAAGACCATGATGCTTATTCATTACATCAAAAATTTCTGAAGATAATCGAACAAGCGCTTTTAAATGCGGTTGATAGCTTCCATACCTTTTTGCAATAGACCATGCCGCAGAAATAATATCCGTTTCAAAATCATGATTTGAAACCATCCATAAGTTCCTATAGCTATGGTCGTATGCCATACCTTCACAAATGGAAACTCCAGGTGATAAAACATACTTTGGCGCCAGCACTTCAATAATTGTTCTATGAAGCATAACAAGAGGTTCTATCATCTCTTCATTATCCATAAAATTGTCATTTAGAATTGCAGCCTGCTTTATCAGCTCCTTGTTGAACTTACCAAGAATCTTTGTATAGTCTGCTGCTTCAACCTTTTTGTCATCTATATCAGAAAAATATCCAGAAATTGAATTTAATTGGTCACCTAAAAAAATGACATACTTTGGTGAAATATCAGATAAAAACATAGTTTTAAATACATCTATTTCTTTTCGCATCATTTCATAGGTCTGCTCAGTTGCCTGATACATTCCAGAAAGCTTATTCATATTTTCATTTATTGATACTGTACCAATCAAAATATGCTGAGTTGTAATAATTTTTCCTTTATTAAACAACGTAAGCTGTAATGAAACACCACCAATATCGACAAGAATTGCTGAATCTGAAATCCAATTATCAAAATGTTTTATTGATGCCACTGATTCATAGCCTAAAAAGCGTTGTTCCGAATTTGAAATAACCTCGACAGTAAAGCCTGTTCTCATCTTTATTTGCTCAAGAACAAAAAAACCATTGGAAGCATCATAAAAATAGGAACTAGCAAAAACAGAATACCCATCAACCTTATAAGAGGACATAGTCCTCTTAAGGTCATTAAGTATTCTGCATAATTTTTCCGTGGAATCAAAAGAGATTTTCCCCTTTGAAAGCACTTCACGTATTAAATCTGTTTGCATCTTCAAGCAATCGATTTCTCGAAGTCCCTTTTCTTTGTATACTTCAAATA
Organism: Pseudobutyrivibrio sp.; assembly: GCA_045617805.1. GTDB lineage: Bacteria > Bacillota > Clostridia > Lachnospirales > Lachnospiraceae > Pseudobutyrivibrio. The sequence goes on along the minus strand of JAZLJM010000020.1, from coordinate 19,671 downwards.
CCTTCATTGAAATTTCATATGAACCAATGTAAATCGATGCAAAAACCTTCATAATAACTTATAATCCCCCAATTATTATTGCTTGCCTAAAATGTAATCAATAAACTGCTGAGCACATCTACCAGATAAACCGCCATGTGCAAGCTCCCATTTATTTGCTTCAAGTAATATCTCATCATCTGGCATATCTACATTATATCTTGTTTTTAATGTAAGTACTATATTATCGAACTCTTTTTTACTTGGTGAACCATAATAAATTGACACACCAAATCTATAAGACAATGATAATTTTTCCTGTACTGTATCATTCTTGTGTAAATCATCTGCATCATCCTTATCCTTGAAGGATTCTCTAATCAAATGTCTACGATTTGATGTTGCATAAATCAAAACATTATCTGGCTTTTTCTCAAGTCCGCCTTCGATAACAGCCTTTAGATACTTGTACTCGGTTTCAAATTCCTCGAAAGATAAATCATCCATATAAATAATAAATTTGTATTTTCTGGATTTAATCTGAGAAATCACATGATGAATGTCCTTTAGCTGATGCTTATATACCTCAATCAAACGAAGACCATCCTGATAATATTCATTACAAATTGCCTTAATTGATGTGGATTTACCAGTACCTGCATCACCAAATAAGAGACAATTATTTGCCTTCTTCCCCTGCAAAAAGCTTGTCGTATTATCTACAAGCTTTTGCTTTTGAATTTCATATCCAACTAAATCCTCAAGCTTTACATGCGTAATATTTGTTACTGGTACAATTACGCCCCCCTCTTCAATTCGAAAGGCCTTATGTAAACCAAGCTTTCCAACACCAAACTCCTTATAAAATAAGGCTACCGCCTGTTGAAACTCACTAGCATCGTTTGCATTTTCTAATTGTTCATTTAGCTCAATAATTCTATCGCGAATTCTCGAATTAAACTTATAGCCTTTATTATTTTTTGCATCAAAATTTGTTAAATTCTCATAAGGATATTTAAAAACATCCTTAAATTCAACTAATTCGCGATTAAATAAAGAATATAGAATTTCAAAATCATATAATGCTGTAGCAGAAATTGCACCACCAACATCACCAGTCATTTCACATGACAAGGAATATGCATTTTCTGAATTTACAAGAAAATTAGCAAGAACCAAATGCCACAAATTTCCATAATACCCATGACTGATGCTTAATGCTAAAATTTCATTTATACAAGAAAAGAAATCTTCCTCATAATTTGAAATCGAATCACCCTTTTCTAATATTTCAAATAAATTGGATAATTTATAAATAAAACTATCCTTTTCTACAACATAATACGTCAATCTATTAATCTTCATTTAAAACATACTTCCTTAAATTTTTTTAATAATTTCCCAAAACCTTTAATGTTTCGCATTCTTCCATCAAACCAAGCAATGCATTTTCAACAGCTTCATCATTAAGATTTCCATCTACATCAATAAAAAATCGATACTGCCAGTTCACATCCTTGATAGGTCTTGATTCAATACACGTCATATTCAAACCATTAAACATAAAATGCGAAAGAATTCTATACAACGAACCCATTTCATGCTTAATCTCAATCATAAGACTAATCTTTTTTGCAGCACTTAAATATTTCTTTTCCTTTGAAACTACAATAAAACGAGTCTCATTATTTTTAATATCCTGAATCTGCTCCTCAAGAATATCAAGACCATAAATTGAAGCATTTTGTTTTGAACCAATAGCAGCCTGTGTAATATCGCCATCATCAAATACCTTCTTTGCAGAAACTGCCGTATTATGAAAAGCCTTAACATCCCAATCCATATGCTGAGTTCGGATATAATCATCGCATTGAGCAAGTGCCTGAGGGTGAGAATATACTGTTTTGATATCAGAAATCTTTGCGCCCCTTACACCTAGCAAAGCATGGTCTACCTTTAAAATCTGTTCACCAATAATTGTAACGTCATATTCACTCAACAAATCATAATTCTGCGAAATAGAACCCGCAGAGGAATTTTCAATTGGAAGAACCGCATAATCAGCTTTTCCAGAATCTATCGCTTCCATAGCCTCTCTAAAGGTATCAACATGAAAAGCTTCTTTCATTTTGTCATCAAAAAACTGCTTCATCGCCATCTGCGAATATGCACCTTCAACCCCCTGGAAGCAAACTATGGCATTTGAAAAATCGTACTGCGCTGCTTCTTTAAAGCCAGAATTAAACTTTACCCCATGCTCAGCTAATATCTGATACTGCTTCTTACGAGAATTTGCCATAATCTGGGAAAAAAGCTCATAAATCCCCTGCTTTGCAAATTCAGAATTTGCAAGCTCAGATAAGGTATTTAATTTTTGAACCTCGCGTTCTTTGTCATAAACCTTTTTTCCAACAGAAATTTTGTATTCTGCAACGTCGCATGCTAAGCCAAGTCTTTTTTCATATAAATCAACAATCTGCTTATCAACCGCATCAATTTCAACTCTAATATCCTTTAAATCTTTCATAAAACTATTTCTCCAATTCTATAGGAGGATTAAAGACTGATGGTGATCCTCCCTTAATACTGCAATGATAAACTGCACCACTATTGTAATCAACCATATATAAAAACTTGCTTGTAGCATTCAAATTCTTAAACTGACCTGGCGCAACAAGTGTCTCTTCCATAGTAGATAAATCAATTTTGTAAACTCCATCCTTATCACTCTTCATTGTCTGGTAAAAAATAGAATTGCCGGCAATCAAATACGATGTTGCCTCTTGCTTTGAAATATTTGTCACACTACTATCTGAAAGTGAAAATTTAGAAATCTTATGCGAATTATCTAAATCAATATAGTAAACATATCCTCCTTCAACAATAGGAAGCCATGCATTTATATCACCAATCTGGCTAGTTGCACCTGTTGACAACGTTTTACAATGCAATTTATGATCCTGCGATACACCAGCATAAAAGAGCTTGTCGCCATCAAGACAAAGTGGATTAATTGCTTCATTTATAATCTGCTGCTTATTTTCTCCGTCAATTCCAATGGTATAAATTGTAGTTGCTTCTTCATCATCATAATGATAGTAAACAACAGTATTCTGGCTAAGTGAACAGCCCTGACTGACTGCATCATCAAGAATTTTAACCTGCTTACCATTTGTATTGATTCTACACAAGCTGTGGATATTTACATTTAAAAATGACATAGACGATTCATCATTATTATTATTTCTACAATAATAAATATAATGTGGATCAGAATTGATATAGTAGGCTCTATCATTACAAATCTTTTTTACATCAATTTCATTTACTGACATACTATACAATGCTCCATTATCATTTGGATTTGAAAAATATACCACATCATCAGCTTGACAAAAAAGGCCTTCACCATAAAGATTACCAGTTGTATTTCCATTTAACATACTTTCGTTAAAAACTGTCTTTTCGCCATTAATCTTATACGATACGGCTGCAATAATAATTGCAACCACAATAATTCCAATAGCAAATTTTTTAACAATTTTATCCATAACTCTACCTCCAAATTACGTAAAATCAAATAATGACAACTGATTGGATTTTGGTAAATCTTTTATTATACCTAATTCTACCATAAGATCTAGTGTTGTCTGTGAAATTTTTCCTCTTTCTTTAATATCATCCTGAGATAAAAACTTTCCCTGAGAAGCTGCAATTGCTAATTGTTCAGCCGCTTTATCACCCATACCCGAAATAACATTAAAAGGAGGTAAAAGCTTTCCATCTACAATTTTAAAATATCTTGCATCAGATTGATACAAATCCATTGGTAGAAAATCAAAGCCTCTTGCATACATCTCCTGAACAAGACGAAGTGCAATTAAAACTTCCTTGTCTGTTGCAGATGGATTATCCTTTGCTTTGAACTCTTTAATATGCTGTTCACACTTAGATTTTCCCATACACATAAGCTCATAATCAAATCCACCAGCACGAATTGAAAAGAAGGCTGCATAATATTCAAGCGGATAATATATCTTACAATATGCCACACGCCAAGCCATCATTACATAGGCAGCAGCATGTGCCTTAGGGAACATATACTTAATTTTCTCACACGACCCAATGTACCAGTCGGGTACGCCATGCTCCTTCATATGCTCCTTATATGTAGGCCATTCATCACATTTTCCCTTTGCCACAACACCTTTTCTAACTCGCTCCATAATCGTAAAGGATTCTGCTGGATCAAGTCCCTTATGAATGAGATAAACCATGATATCATCTCTTGTACAAATTGCTGTCGTGATTGTCGCAATACCTTGTACAATAAGATCCTGCGCATTGCCCAGCCATACATCTGTACCATGTGCAAGACCTGCAATACGAACTAAATCAGTAAAATATTGAGGCTTCGCCTCAACAAGCATCTGCATAGCAAAATCTGTACCAAACTCTGGAATTCCAAGTGTACCAAGCGGAGTTCCCATGATATCATCTGGCGTAATTCCAAGTGCCTCAGTACTTTGAAAAAGTGACATAACCTTTTTATCATCAAGTGGAATTGTCGTTGCGTCAAAGCCAATTAAATCCTCAAGACGACGAATCATTGTCGGGTCAAGATGTCCTAAAATATCAAGCTTAAGTAAGTTTGCATCAATTTTATGATAATCAAAATGTGTAGTAACAATATCGACATCCTTATTAGCGGGACGCTGAACAGGTGTAAAAGAAAAAATATCCTCACCTACAGGCAAAACAATAACACCACCAGGATGCTGTCCAGTAGTACTCTTTACACCTTCTACACCAGAGGCAAGCCTGGCACTTTCTGCAAATCTCTTTTTCATACCACGCTTTTCATTGTACTTTAATACATATCCAAGCGCATTTTTATCTGCGAGGGTAGAAACAGTTCCAGCCTTAAAGGTCTGACCATCACCAAAAATAACTTCACAATATCTATGAGCCTTTGATTGATATTCATTAGAAAAGTTAAGATCAATATCCGGCTCCTTATCTCCTTTGAATCCAAGGAAGGTTTCAAAAGGAATATCAAAACCATCTTTAGCAAGAGGCTTACCACACTTAGGACAAACCTTATCAGGCATATCTACACCAGACAATCCCTGATCTATAGTTTCCATAACCTCTGGACCATCAAAATCGACATAAAAGCAATTTGGACAACGATAATGTGGTTGCAGTGGATTAACCTCAGTTATACCAGCCATTGTCGCAGCAAAAGAAGAACCAACCGAACCTCTTGAGCCAACCAGATAACCATCCTCATTTGATTTCCAAACCAGCTTTTGCGCAATGATATACATAACGGAGTAGCCGTTACCAATAATTGAATTTAATTCTCTCTCTAATCTTTCGGCAACAATTGGATGCAAATCAGGACCATACATTTCATGTGCCCTGGTCTCACAAATTCTTCTAAGATCAGCCTCAGAATTTTCAATAACAGGCGGACACTTGTCCGGTCTAACCGGATGTATTTTTTCAACCATATCCGCAATAAAATTTGGATTATCAATTACAACCTCATGAGCTTTTTCAAGGCCAAGGTATGCAAATTCTTCTAGCATTTCATCTGTAGTATGTAAATACAAAGGTGCTTGTAAATCTGCATCATTAAAGCCCTTGTTCGCCATAATAATCCTACGATAAACCTCATCCTCAGGATCAAGGAAATGTACATCACAGGTTGCAACTACTGGCTTATTATATTCTTCACCTAACGCAACAATACGCTTATTTACTTCCTGCAAATCTTCGATTGTATTAAAGTTATCAAACTTTTCTTCTCGTAGCATAAATTCATTATTGCCACAAGGCTGGATTTCGAGATAATCATAGAAATTAACCAATCTGGAAATCTCAGATTCATCTTTTCCGGAAATTAAAGCCTGATATAATTCTCCCGCTTCGCACGCAGAACCAATAATTAATCCCTCACGACATTCTTCAAGTAATGACTTTGGAACACGTGGATTTCTTGAAAAATAATTCAAATGAGATTCTGAAACCAAACGATAAAGATTTATTCTACCTAAATCATTTTTTGCAAGAACAATACAGTGATGAGAATGCATCTTCTTTATCTGTTCAGGTCCCATTTTTGTATTGTTATTCAATTCAGTTAATGTAGTGATATTTTCCTTTTCAAGCTTAGGAATAAATTTCTCAAAAATAAGTGCTGTGCATTCAGCATCATCTACAGCTCTATGATGATGGTCTAAAATAACATTTTCAGCTTTAGCAACAGCATCAAGTGTAACCTTACCCATATTGGGATGTAAGTATCTGGCGATACCGACTGTATCTACATGAGTAAAATCATATTTCAAACCAAGATTTTGGCAATTTTTCTTGATATAGCTTGTATCAAAATCTGCATTATGCGCAACAAGAACACAACCCTCACAAAATGCTAAAAATTTTGGAAGTATTTCATCAATTGTTGGTGCATCACATACCATATCATCACGGATACTTGTAAGCTCAGTAATACGATAAGGAATTGGAACCTGCGGATTAATAAACTCAGAAAACCTATCAACAATTTCCCCGTTAACAATCTTTACTGCACCAATTTCAATAATTTTGTTCTTCTCAGGATTAAAGCCTGTGGTTTCAATATCAAAAACAACAAACGAATCTCTTAGAGACTGTCCCTTATCATTTACAACGATTTGCTTTGTATCATCAACAAGATATATTTCACAACCATAAATTACCTTAAAGTCATCAGGCAAGCCCTTCATATGGTCTGCATCACAGAATGCCTGCACAACGCCATGGTCAGTAATTGCAAGAGCCTTATGTCCCCAGGAAATTGCGCGCTTAATAATATCTGTAATTTCAGACACACCATCAAACTCACTCATCTTTGTATGACAATGTAATTCAACACGTTTTAAAGCAGAATTATCTTCTCTTGTTGTTCTAAAATCTTTAATCTTTTGAATATCTGTAATTCTAAAAATTGAAAGCTCGTGTGACCTATCATCCTCATCAACCTTTCCCTTCAATTTATAGAATTTACCCTGATCAAAATTTCCAATCAATTGCTTTCCTTGCTCATAATCAACAAAGAACATCTTGAAGGAAATAGAATCTGTAAAATCAGTAATTGAACCAATAACAAGAAGACCACCCTTCCGAGTCTCCTTAAATTCAATTGCAGAAATCTGTCCACGCACAATAACAGGTCCAAGAAAATCGCCATTTATATCTTCAATTGTTGTTGCATTTTCAAGAATCTCGTTGCCCATAATAATATCTGGGTCATCAGATTTTGTTAAAGGTCTAATTTTCTTTTCTTCAACAATATCAACTGTCGCAACCTCGGACTGCTGCTCTTCTTTCTTTTCAGCAGGAGCCTCACCTTCATTTACAGAAGCTGCATTATTAGAAATTGATTTAATTCTATTTTCAATTTCAATAATAGAATTTTCTAGATACTTGCTCTTCACAGCCTCTTTATATTCAAAATGAATTTGAACATTCTGATGACAACGCAAAGAAAATACGTCCTCAAAAAAAGTACGTAATTCCTTTTCTTTTGCTCTACCAATAACTGTATCCTCAATTACAATAGTGATTGTATTTTCGTCGATTTTAATATCAGCTTTTTTGTATATATTAAAAAGAAGAGCACTAGTCTCTTCTATTTCTTCTAAAATACTATCATTATATGCATCAAAAAGATTTTGCGGATTATATTGCGATGATAGATTAAAGTCCTCAATAATACGAATCGAAACCATCTGATTTTTAAATATCTGATTTTTAATACATTTCTCCAAAGCCCAGATTCTACGCTTTGGAATTAATGTATTAAAAGTCATATATATCCTAATATCATCTCTACTTACACCAGTACATACCTTAGATATTTCAGTTTCAGATAAAATATTATCAAGTTCATTATCAATATTCAGATTGGGAAAAACATCAAAAAACAACTTCGATGACATACTCTATTTACCCCAGTTTATCAGTTCTTCGCGAAGAGTACTTAACAACTCTTTTTCTGGCACTTTTTTAATAATTTCACCATGCTTAATCAATAAGCCCTCACCAATTCCGCCAGCAATACCTAAGTCAGCTTCCTTTGCCTCACCAGGTCCATTTACAACACACCCCATAACAGCAACCTTGAGATTCAAATCATCAAACTCTGTTACCATAGTTTCTACCTGATTTGCTAATGAAATCAAGTCAATTTGAGTACGACCACAGGTTGGACAGGAAACAACCTCTATTCCACCCTTTCTAAGACCAAGAGTACGCAAAATAAGCTTTGCAGATTTAACCTCTTCAACAGGATTTCCTGTAAGAGAAACTCTAATTGTATCACCAATATTCTGCGATAAAATCATTGAAAGCCCGCAAGCAGATTTTATATTTCCAGAAATAAGTGTACCTGCTTCAGTTATTCCAACATGAAGTGGATGATTTGTCTTATCAGCAATTAACTCATGCGCTTTTACACACATTAAAACATCAGATGACTTTATGCTAATAACGAGATTATCATAGCCAAGATTCTCAATAATAGAAACCTTATCAAGAGCACTCTCAACAAGACCTTCTGCTGTTACACCACCGTACTTTTCAACAAGCTCTTTTTCAAGAGAACCAGAATTAACACCAACTCTGATAGGAATATTTTTAGCCTTTGCTGCATCTACAACTGCTTTTATTCTATCAATCGAACCAATATTACCTGGATTTATTCTGATTTTGTCAGCACCATTTTCAATCGCAGCAATAGCAAGTCTATAATCAAAATGAATATCAGCTACAAGTGGAATATTTATTTGCTTTTTAATTTCAGAAATAGCTTCAGCGGCTTTCATATCAGGCACAGCACATCTGATAATATCGCAGCCTGCATTTTCCAACTCTTTAATTTGACGAACAGTTGCCTCAACATCCTGTGTTTTTGTATTTGTCATTGACTGAATAAGAATTGGATTATTATTACCAATCACCTTATTTCCTATTTTTACGAGTTTTGTTTCCATAGCGTCACCTTGTTTATTTTACAATTTTAATAATATCGTTATACATTATCACAACCATAAGTAGCATTAACATTGCGAATCCTGCAAAATTGATTTTTTCCTCGATTTCAGGTGGTAATTTTTTACGTCTTATGAGCTCAATTAATAATAAAAGTATTCTACCACCATCTAAAGCAGGCAACGGTAATAAATTCATTACACCTAGGTTTGCAGATAATAAGATGGAAATACTAAGCATATTAATAAAGATATAAAATGCTCCACTAGATACACTTTGATCATAGATATCACCAATAGTAGTAACTATTCCAACTGGACCAGACATATCATTCAGACTAACCTTGCCAGTACAAAGCATTTTTAAACTTTCAAAGGTTGTAAAAATCTCGTTTTTAACCTCATAAGCACCATACGCCAAATTATTTATGGGACTAAGCTTTGTTCTTTTACCATTACTTGAAATACCGATCAAATATCTACCAGATTCTTTATCAAGCTTTGGCTTTAAAACAGCATTCTTTCTTTGACCATCTCGCTCATATTCAATCTTAATCTCATCACCCGAATGAAAAAAAGTGTAAACTGAGACCTCCTGATAAAAATGAACATGATAATTATCAAGCTTAATAATCGTATCGCCAGCCTCGATGCCAGCTTCTTTTGCAGAATAACCATCCACCACAGAGTCAATAACTGGTAAATCAACACCAATACATGAAATATAAATTACTGCAAGAAAATATGCCAAAATAAAATTAAAAAGAGGACCGCCAAATACAATCAGAAATCGTGCAAGTATCGACTTATTATTAAAAGCTCGATTATCCTCACTTCCACCATCCTCGCCCTCCATTACACAGGCTCCACCAAATGGTAAAAGATTTAAACAATATTTTGTTTCCCCCTTACCCCACTTTAAAATTGTAGGTCCAAGGCCTAAACAAAATTGATTAACCTTTACATCATTTAATTTTGCAAAAATGAAATGACCTAACTCATGAAAAAGCACCAAGGCACTAAAAATAATTATCGCAAGTATTATTTTCATGCCTACCACCTACTCTCAATAAATTCATAAGTTGCTTTCTCAGTAGAAAGAACCTGCTCAATTGAAGGATTTTCAATTAAATCTACATTTATCATACTCTCTGAAACAATCTCAGGTATTTCAACAAATCTTATTTTATTTTGCAAAAACTTACTTACCGCACGCTCATTAGCCGCATTGAAAACAGTAGGCATATTTCCACCGACACTCATTGCATCATAAGCCAATTGTAATCCATAGAAGGTTTCCATATCAGGTCTTTCAAATGTCAATGTGCCAATTTTAAATAGATCCAAAGTATCAGCATAAAGAGTACGTCTATCCGGATAAAAAAGTGCATACAAAATCGGTAATCTCATATCTGGAACACCCATCTGACCAATTACAGCACCATCCATAAACTCTACAGCAGAATGTAATATACTCTGTGGATGAACAACTACTTCAACCTGATTAAGCTTAACGCCAAAAAGCCATTTTGCCTCCATAACTTCAAGACCTTTATTAATCATAGTAGCTGAATCAATAGTAATTTTCGCTCCCATAGACCAGTTCGGATGCTTTAAAGCATCTTCTAGCTTAACATTCTCAAGCTCCTCAAAGGTCTTTCCTCTAAATGGACCACCAGACGCAGTAAGTAAAATTTTTGAAATTTTATTTTGTCTTTCACCATTTAAGGATTGAAAAATTGCACTATGCTCACTATCAACTGGAAGAATTGAAACACCTTTTTCTTTAGCAAGAGGCATAATAATATGTCCTGCTGTAACAAGAGTTTCCTTATTTGCAAGCGCAATATTCTTTTTTGCATTTATCGCAGCAATAGTAGGTTGAACACCTATCATACCAACTACTGCTGTAAGAACAGTATCAGCCTCATCAAAGGTTGCAACCGCAATAAGACCATCCATTCCATATAAAACTTCAACAGACAAATCAGAAATTCGTGATTTTAATTCCTCTGCCAAATCACTATCCTTTACTGAAACTAATTTAGGAAGATACTTTCTAATCTGTTTTTCAAATAAATCTATATTACTTCCACAAGACATTGCAACCACAGACAATTCATCTGGATTTTGGGAAACAATATCAAGAGTCTGTGTTCCAATAGATCCTGTAGAACCTAAAATCGAAATCTTTGATGCAGCCATAAAATACCCCTTTATTTATAAAAATAATATGCCAAATAATATATGATTGGTGCTGTAATAATTACACTATCAAATCTATCAAGAATTCCACCATGTCCTGGTATCAGCTTGCCATAATCCTTTATATCAAAATTACGCTTTATTCCAGACGCAGCCAAATCTCCAACCATAGAAATAAGAGCACCAATACCACTAATAACTACTAAAACAACCGTATTAATATCTGTACCGAAAACCTTTGACATAATAACACAATATATACCTGTAAAAAGCATCGCACCAACAACTCCACCTACTGCACCCTCTATAGATTTCTTAGGTGAAAGAATTGGTGACATTTTGTGTTTTCCAAACAAAACGCCAACACAATAAGCTGCTGTGTCACAGCCCCAAGAACATAAGAATATCAACCATACAATAAAGTATCCATCCTCAAGCATTCTTGTTTGATATAAAAATGAAAGCATAACGCCTACATAAAACAAACCAAAAAATGTTGCCATTATCTGATTTGCATGAAACTTTGGAAAAGAAAAAACATATACAGCTAAAAGGATAATTAAGAATGCTAATATAATAATCATAGAATCTTCTACAAGCTGTAATCTTAAATTCACATAATATGCCACACACGCAACATAGCCCAAAATACCTGGGAGCTTTTTTGAAATATCAAACACCTTATATAATTCAGTCATACCAATTATAGAAAGTATAAGCATAATTCCAAAAAGCAAATCGCCACCAATAACAATATTTACAATTGCAAGAGCAACTAAAATGATACCACTAATTAACCTTGTAACAAACATCGTATTCCTCCTCTATATTCCACCAAATCGTCTATTTCGAGAACTGTATTCAGCAATAGCCTTTTTTAACTCTTCCTCATTGAAATCCGGCCAAGGAACATCAGCAAAATAGAATTCGCTATAAGCTAATTGCCATAATAAGTAATTTGATAAACGTTGTTCACCTGATGTTCTAATCATCAAATCTGGATCTGGAATATCCTTTGTATCCAAATATGTAGAAAATACTTCATCTGACAATTCATCAATAGTTAATTTTGAATCAGCAATATCAGCATACATACTTTTTACTGCACGAATTATTTCATCACGACTACCGTAATTAATAGCAATTGTCAAAGTCAAACCTGTAAACTGTGAAGAATATTCTACCAATTCATCAATACTCTTCTTAAGCTTATCATCAATCTTTGATAAATCACCAATAAATTTAACACGTAAATTGTCTTTTTTAGCTGTTCTCATGCAAGTCTTAACATATTCACCTAAAAGCCTCATCAAGGCATGCACTTCATCATCTGGTCTTGACCAATTTTCTGTAGAAAAAGCATACAAAGTTAAATACTTTACGCCTAAATTCCAGGCAACTCTAGATATTGTTTCAACATTTTTGGCACCAATAGTGTGACCATAAGTACGAGGCATTCCCTTACTCTTAGCCCATCTACCGTTGCCATCTAAAATAATTGCAATATGCTGTGGTACATTCATAAAAAACTCCATCAAAAATGTAATAAAAGGGGCACAAAAAATATGTGCCCCATAACTTTTACTAATTAAACACTCATAACTTCCTTTGTTTTAGCCTCAATAGCCTTATCAATATCTGCTATGAATCGATCTGTCATCTTCTGACAATCATCTTCTAAGCCCTTAACCTCATCCTCAGAAACACCCTCATCCTTACCGTATTTCTTTAATGAATCAATAGCATCTCTTCTAATGTTACGAATTGCAACCTTTGCATCCTCGCCCTTTTTCTTAACATCCTTAGCAAGCTCTTTACGACGCTCCTCTGTTAAATCAGGAAAAACGAGACGAATTACTTTTCCGTCATTTGTAGGATTGATACCAATGTCAGAAATATTAATTGCTTTTTCAATTTCCTTTAACAACGATGCTTCCCAAGGCTGAATCTGAATAAGTCTAGGCTCAGGAACAGTAATATTTGCAACCTGCTGAAGTGGAGTAGGTGCTCCATAATAATCTACACAAATCTTATCAAGAATATGTGGATTTGCTCTACCAGCTCTAATTGTAGAAAACTCATCCTCAAGATTCTTAAAGCTTTTTTCCATTTTGCTTTCAAAATTCTTTAAAATATCGTTCATACTTCTCCTTATACTGTTACCTTTGTTCCATTAAAGTTTCCAGAAATAGCATTAATAATTGAATTTTCTTCATTTAGAGAAAATACATAAAATGGCATCTTCTGCTCCATTGCAATAATTGAAGCTGTTAAATCAACAACCTTAAGCTTCTTATCTAACACTTCATTTATTGAAACTTCATCATATCTCTTTGCCGCAGGGTTTGTAGCAGGATCTGAATCATAAACACCATCAATAGCCTTGGCAAGTAAAATGCACTCAGCTTCAATTTCAACAGCACGAAGAACTGTTGCTGTATCTGTCGAAAAATACGGATGTCCAATACCACCAGCGAAGAAACAAACCTTACCATCAGCAAAGTCTTCATTCACCTGATCCTTTGAATATAAACAAGAGCAATCCCCACACTCAAAAGGTGTGAAAACATTTGTCTTCATTCCAACAGATCTAAAAATCTCTGAAACATAAATACAATTCATAATAGTTGCAAGCATACCAATCTGGTCAGCCTTTGTACGATCAATCGTCTCTGACGATCTACCTCTCCAAAAGTTTCCGCCGCCGATAACAACACCAACCTGAACGCCAGAATCAACAATCTGCTTTACCTGCTTAGCAACACCAACACATGTAGCTTCATCGAACCCAAAGCCCTTATCACCAGAAAGAGCTTCTCCACTAAGCTTTAATAATACTCTTTTCATTATCTAACTTCCTTAATCTTAGTTAAATACGCTATTTACATCTACATCAGAGTAGCTCTGTGAACAGAATCCCTCAATAACAGCACCATTGTTAATCTGAACTGAACGAGACTTGATATTTCCCATAACAACAGCAGATGTATCAACAACAACTGGTCCATTTACATCAATATCACCCTTTACAGCACCTGCGATAACTGCAGATGTAGCTGAGATGTTTCCAATAATAACAGATCCAACGCCAACCTTAGCTGTACCAGATGTAACAACCTCACCTTCAATTTTTGCAGAATCAGCAAAGAACTCAGATGATGAAGAATTACCATTAATCTTACCTGTAACTACAAGCTTTCCATTACATGTAACATCACCATTAATCTGTCCCTGTACTTCAATAGAACCTACTGACTCAAGGTTACCAGTAATCTTCATACCAGAAGTAATAATTGCATTCTCATCTGAAACAGTTGCATTCTTCTCAACTGCATTTGTCATTGTTGTATCCATTTTCTTTGGAGCCTCCATCATAATATCATTTTTCTTAGGTTCTACAACCTTCTTTTCTTTCTTTGTTTCCTGAACAGGTGCTGCTACAGGAATGGCTTCAGCAGCCTGCTCTGGCTCTTCAACCTTTTTAGTTACCTTTTCAAGTAAACCATCAAGCTTTGTAAGCTCTGATTCAACATCAATATCACCATCAAGTGTATTAACCATCACTTCATCAGTCTCTGCAGGTTCTGAACCTAAAAAAAGTTCATCAGTTGCATCTTGAAAATCTTCTTTAAAATCTTTAAAAAAACCCATTACAGTTCCTCCATAACATTTTCTCTATTGAACAACACTTGTGTGTTGAATAACAGTCGTACTCTCATCAATTGGTAAAATCATCACGCCACTAGCCTGCAATTGCTCAATAAGCTTAGGTAAAGCTTCCACTGTTGTAGCCTTGTCAGAAGCATCGTGTAATAGTACCACAGACGTCTTGTATTGTACCACATCTTTCATTACATTATCAACTAATTCATCACTAGTATATGCCTGTATATTTGCATCACCAGAAGCTACATTCCAATCAAAATATGTCACATTCTGAGAATTCAAATAACCAATAAAATCCGACATACTTCCATTACACAATGTATTGCTGCTTCCACCAGGAAAACGATAATATTTTGCATCAACGCCAGTCATTTCCTGGACAAATGAATGAATCTGTTGATAATCCTGCTCAAACGATTCCTTTGAATCATAAATAGCAGAATATTTATGAGAAAAAGAATGCATACCAATAGTATGACCTTCATCTACAATTCGCTTGTATTCTTCTACGTAGCCAGACTTATCCTGGCCAACTACAAAAAAAGACGCTTTAACATTGTAGTCATCCAAAATATCAAGAATCTCATCCGTATTTTCACTTGGACCATCATCAAAAGTCAAATAAACTCTTTTGATATCATCATCCGTCGCGAAATTGTCAATATTCTCAACCTTGTACACATCATCAAGACAACCATCCTCAACCATCTCTTGTGAATCAGCAACAGACTGTGTATTTTCTATTTTGGCACTCAATATATCTATCTGCTTTTGAAGAATAGATACTCGAATACACAAAATTGTCATCACGATAATTGATAATAAAATCCAGATTGCGATAAATGAAAGAATAAACTTTTTCATTCGCGCAACTCTTTTTCTTTTTGCTCTTTGAGCATCTAGCAATTGATTTTTAGTAGTTTCCACAACATAACCCCCTAAAATTACTCTGTAAAAAATTTTATCATAAGGTTGCATTAAAGTATAGTAATTCATATAAGCAAAAACAAATAAAAAGCCTTATCCTATTTCTTCAAAAGTTTCTTTAAATTCATCCTTATCAATAATAAAAATATCATGTTCATTATTACTTCGAACTGCTAAATAATCACCCGGTTTTCCATGCAGGTAATTTTCCTCATCAAACAGAGAGAAAACCTTTTTTCGCTTATTTATTTCTTTTGCAAAAATCATTGTTTCACCTTTAAAAATACAAATTTTTGCAGCTTTTACCAATTCATAAACCATACCAGAATCCCGTTCACGTAAGGTTGGCATATATTCCATCTCACCAACACTCTCTATATTAATAAAATCATCCATCGTCGTATCGTATAAAGAATAAAACTCCTCTTTTTTGCATGGATGAATATCACCTTTCAAACCAATTACAATAACCACAGCTTCAGCCAACTGCATATCAAAATCACCTTCAAAGCTTCTGATTGTAATCGCTGAATTTACTGGTAATAAATCAGATAAATCAACATATCCTGCCATGATTTTTTTAGGCAAATATCGCTTCATCTTAGCAACATCAAGTGTAACCTCGCGAGCATAAATGATATCGCAAAATTCAAAATACTCATTTACTTTATTACTGAAAAATGCCTCTGAATGAAGCGATTGATACTTTTCAGTAAAACGTTCTTTATTGATAAATCCACCAGCCTTCTCTCTATGTCCACCACCATTTCCTATTTCTGCAGCAATAAATGAAGCCATCTCATCTGCTCTAGTCTCTTTAACACAGCTTCGAACAGAAAACTTAAAGCCATCGTCCCACTCATTATATACAACACACGTATTAACCTCAGCCACCTGAATCAAAAAATCACTAATTACACCTAAAACATTTTGATCACATTGAGCTGCTCTAATAATCGCAAAATTATTTTTATCGTTATATATATATTTGATTAGAGCAATCCCTGCTATTTCAAGCTCATTTAATGTCAAATTTGAATTTTTAAATAGTGTTATTAATGACTGATCAAATAGAATTGTATCTCTCATATCCATATCATATGGATTATATATCTCAGAAAATGAATTTGTGTCCGTATACAAGCCATAATATAATGCTGTAGAAACCTCCATCGGAAGCTCTTCATAACCAGCCGCTTTCAAAAGTCGCCATACTAAAGTCGCACAGCTACCCATACGCGAATTAATTTCTACAAATTCACCATTTACTAATTTCGTCTCATGATGATCAATAATCGCAATATTCTTTGCAGAAATCTTTGAAACATTTCCACCACCATATTGGCAATCTACCATAATTAGCAACCCATTGAATTCTCCAATATCGGATGGATTTCTATAATATTCAATCTTATCTTCAATCAACAATTTCTCAAGCATAAGCTTAAGATTTGGTTTCTTAATTGGTGCGTTTCCAGAATAGACAAATCTTATATTTTTATTATGAGAAGAAAAAAAAGAATACAAAGCATATCCAGATGCAATTGCATCAGCATCTGGATTATCATGACATTGAATTATTATCGAATCATATTTCAAAAAACTAAGAAGTTCCATCACATTTTGCTCCTAAAATCATTGATTTAATATTAACACAGCACCCACACCTTCGCAAATAAACAAAAAAAGAAAAAGCGTGTACACAACTTAATGTGTACACGCAATAATCTCAAAAATATGATTATGAATTTAACTGAGCTGCAACCTCTGCTGCGAAATCCTCAGACTTCTTCTCCATACCTTCACCAACCTCAAAACGTACAACCTTTGCAATTTTGAGATCCTTTGATACAGACTCAAGATACTTAGCAACTGACTGCTTACCATCCTCAGCCTTAACATATGTCTGATCAAGAAGACAAATATCCTTAAGCTGCTTAGAAATACGACCTTCAACTAAGCCAGCAAAAATCTTGTTAGAAGCGATATTTTCCTTATCATTTAAAGCAAAGTTAGCTAATGTAGCTGCTGCTTCCTTTGAAAGGAAATTGAATAAATACTTCATATCGTTCTTCTTCTCTTCGTAGATAGCGATATCTTCATCAGACCAAGCCTTCTCAGATACAGCCTTCTCAATAAGAGAGTTAAGAATTGGCTTTGGAAGTGATGCAGGATCGTTTAATGCACTTTCAAGAGTGATATCCTTCATCTTTGCAAGCTCATCATCAGAAATCTCTGCTCTAGAGATGTACTGAGGATTCATAGCTGCAACCTGCATAGCAATATTTGTCATAGCTTCCTTAGCTGCATCATCTGATGAACCAGCACCAGCAACTAAAACACCAATCTTTCCACCACCGTGGATATATGTTGCAACAACATCACCTTCAACAGTCTGGAATCTTCTGAAAGAAAGCTTCTCGCCAATCTTAAGTGTCTTATCAGCGATTACTTCCTCAAGACCATCTTCCATCATTGTCTTAACGTCTTCTCCGTCCTTACCACCATTAAGTCCAGAAGCAAGTGCCTTATCAGCAACTTCCTGAACAAATTCCTGGAATACTTCGTTCTTAGCAACGAAATCTGTCTCAGAGTTAACCTCAACAACAACTGCCTTGTTACCAGAAACAGCTACACGAGTAATACCCTCTGCAGCGATTCTGCTAGCCTTCTTTTCCATCTTTGCAGCACCGCTCTTTTTAAGAACATCAACTGCTGCGTCCATATTTCCATCAGTCTCAGCAAGTGCCTTCTTGCAGTCCATCATTCCTGCACCAGTCATCTCTCTGAGCTCTTTTACCATTGCTGCTGTAATAGCTGCCATAATTATGCTTCCTCCTCTGCTTCTGCTGACTCTGCAACTTCGTTCATCTCGCCCTGCTTTGCCTCGATAACAGCATCAGCCATCTTAGCTACGATAAGCTTAACGGCACGGATAGCGTCATCGTTACCTGGGATAACATAATCAAGCTCATCTGGATCACAGTTTGTATCACAAACACCGATAAGTGGAATACCAAGTGCATGAGCCTCTGAAACACAGATGTGCTCCTTCTTAGGATCAATAATAAAGATAGCATCAGGAATTCTGTTCATCTCCTTGATACCACCAAGAACAGCAGTAAGCTTCTCCTGCTCCTTCTTAAGCTGAGTAACTTCCTTCTTTGGAAGAAGATCAAATGTACCATCAGCTTCCATCTTCTCGATGTCCTTTAATCTCTGAATTCTTGTCTGAACAGTCTTAAAGTTTGTAAGCATACCACCGAGCCATCTCTCGTTAACATAGAACATTCCACAACGCTCTGCCTCTGTAGCAATAGCATCCTGAGCCTGCTTCTTTGTACCAACGAAAAGAATTGTACCACCCTGCTGAGCGATATCGAATACTACATCATATGCATCATCAACCATGCCTACTGACTTCTGAAGATCAATGATATGAATACCATTACGCTCTGTGTAGATGTATGGAGCCATTTTAGGATTCCATCTACGTGTCTGGTGACCAAAATGTACACCTGCCTCTAATAACTGCTTCATTGAAATAACACTCATTTTAATACCTCCTGGTTTGTTTCTTCCGTGTAACTCTTCTTAATAGAAACCAATAATAGGAACCAATCTATTAATCCTTACACGTGTTTTCTCAACAGCCCTTTAACTTTAACACAAAAAGACACCCAATGCAATAAAAACATTGAATGTCCTGATTATTTTGTTAAATAAAAAAGTAAATTCCACTTCTGGTTGAATTTAGTCTTACACTCCGGTATAAAAGCGTGTATTCTACATATTGCCTCTTATCCGCAGTAGAAATGAGGTATATATGTCAAAGAAAATAGAAACAAACCAGAAA
>JAZLJM010000019.1:0-56737 GCA_045617805.1 Pseudobutyrivibrio sp. | reverse complement strand
TCTGCACTCTGCCTAACTCTCCTATCATAGCTTGTAGTAGGTCTATTGCTAGTTTATCGTTATCATATTTTTTGATAATTGCATCTGCTTCCTTGATTATCTCTACCCACCTTTCATCATTTGAACACTCTGGAAGCCATTTTTTGTAAAATATCCAAACGTCATTAAAAATCTCTTTTTTCGGTTGCATATCCATATCTAACCAAATCTCCCAAACAAACACATCTACGGATCATCCCAAGTGTCACCTTTTTCTCACACAATACAAAATTCTCAAAAACTTGCTTCACTTTCCATGCTTCTTTTTCCTGATATGTTTCCTTATCGGTCATAATCTCAATATTTATTTCGTCACCGACTTTTACGTTTATTTCGTACATTCTTCTTTTATCTCCTTTTTAAACCCTAAAAAATCAGATATTCCAAAACTACCATTATCACAATGGTGCATCTCATATATTGTAGGGCATAAAGGTTCACCACTTTTAATTCCATACACAGTTTGATACATACACCTTCTTGCTAATACTTCACCTGTAATTACACTTTCATATTCTTTACCGCACAATCTACATTTATATTTTGCTATGTACACTATTTTCTCCTATTCCTCTGCAAGTTTTGCGTATTTCCAATAAGTTACTCCTGTTGCAGACCAAGAAGTAGTACCATCAAAAAAACAAGCATAAGGTTTTTCTGATGTATCACAAAAAATTGAGAAGTATCTTTTATTCCAAGTCATTCCATCACTAGATACCAACACCTTCGTATCTACATCCCAATTTGGATTGACCGGCTTTTCAACGTGTTTTTCATTTAGCCATTCCATTCTTGCTTCAGTACAATTATCCTTTTTGCAAAATTTACATTTAGTACATTCAACAATTTCACAGCTAAGGAGTTTTTCATCAACAACTGCAAATCCTTCTGCCAAATATGTTTTTATGGTTTCTTCATCCTGTTTCATCAACCATTCATAATTAGTCATTATTGCCACCTTCTTCCTTAAATCTGTAATTCTTCACGACACTTGCGAATACATTTTCTCCAATATGCTCTGCAAGAGTATCACCGATTTCCTGCTCGCCTGGTATATAAGCAAATTCATTTTCTGCTATACACTCTTTGTTGTTATATACATCAGTTCTAATCACTCGAACAACCCAATAAGGAACAAGTTGTAGTGCAACTGTTTCTTCTATCTCTTTTATTACTTTTTTCTTAATTTCTATCTGCATTATTCTGCACCTTCTTTCAACTGTTCTGCCAAAAAATCTACTTGATGATGATTAAGCTGATATAAGTCTTTGTGTATCATTTTTGCAAACTCATCAATCGCATCCTGTCTGCCTTGTTTTCTTGCCTTTGCTCTCACTTCAATATCGTGTTTCCCTATTGAAAATCCTTCAAATCCCATCCCACAATAAGGACAATCATCTTCATTGTAATGGTCACACATTACACATACTTTATGGTTAATATCTGGAATTGCCATTTGTATTTCCTCCTTATAATGTTCTTCCCAATCTGCTTCCGTTGTATCGCTTACTCCCATTATTCAGTACCTTACTCTAACCCTTTCATGTTTTTAATTATGATTTCCATAGTTTGGATTGGATTTGTCATACTGTTTATGATTTTCTCAATATCTGACCATACATCTGCTCTGCCTTTAGCTTCTCCGTCTGCCAATCCCTTTTCATAGCAACTTTTGTACGGCTCGTCTTGAAGCATATCTTCAAATGTCATTGTTCTACCTCCTATTTCTTAATCTGCGTTGATATGTACTCGTATATTACCTTCTCTGGAATCGTGTTACATTCGATTATTTTGTAACAGTTGTAGGTAATAAGTCCTATGCAAACAACAACGGCAAGAAGTGAAACAGTAAATACAGAACCTTCTGTCCAATCTTTCCATAAATCAACAATAGCCACTACTATTCCAATCAAAATAATAATGGAAAGTACAACAATAGCTAAAATACTTGTCTGAATTTTGAATTGGATAAATCTTGCTCCTAAATCCTGCAAATATGGCATTACATTTTCACTCGACCAATCAATCATAATACCCAACTTGGTTCCTAAGTAATCTAATAACTTAATTGTTTCTTCGCTAAATGTCATTCTTTTTCCTCCTATCAATGCACATATTTTCATATCTTCGATAATATTTAACCTTGTCCTTTTCTTGCTCAATCAAAAAGTGCTTCCATAATCTGATTGGGTGTCTGTCACTACAAGAAAAATCAGCCGTATCAATCAAAAAAGTAAAAACATAAGATTTACTAAATACCAAATAAAATCTAATATATAAATTTGCATCATATCCTTCTATTTTATCTTTTTTAGTTGTTGAGAATAATTTAATCTTTTTCATGCTTCATTCCCCCAATCAATTCTCTGTCCACATCTTTCACAGGAACACATTTTTCTATCATATCTGAACAACAATTTCATAGTGTGAATATTCGCACATACACTTGGTGCAATCTCACCAAATGAGCAATCGCAGTTAGGGCAATATGCACATGTACTTTTGATACCATCAAAATTAAAATCAGTAAAAGTAGGTTTCTTCGGTATCTGCATTTCCAATGCCTTGATTGCCATTCTGTATGCTTCTTTCTGTGCTTCTGTCATAACATATTCAAAGTCAAATTGACCTAATTGAAAAAGTGCTTCCTGTTCTTTCATTTCTGCTCTCCTTTCTTAGCAAGTGTAATTTTCCGCTTCTTCTCTTGTTCTGAAAAAGTGAATACCTTCTGCACACTCGGCATTGTATTCACAGTTAAAATTAAATACTTCGATTACATCACCGACATAGTAAGAAAAATACGTGTATTTCGAAAATGCTCTATCTGCACCAATGATTTCCTTTACGATTGCCTTATCTGTCCTGCATTTATTGTTGTTTATTGAAAAAACAATCGCACCTCTTGGAATCTCTAATTTAACCAATACATTATTTTGGCATTTCTTCCAACCAACCATTGGTTCTTTGATTTTTAAGCCTTTTCTGATTTTTTCGCATTCGTCAAGGTTACTACCACGAAGGTTACTGCCACGAAGGTCACTGCCATGAAAGTTACTGCCACGAAGGTTACTGTAACGAAGGTTACTGTTACTAAGGTTACTGCCACGAAGGTCACTGTCACTAAGGTCACTTTCACTAAGGTTACTGTAACTCAAGTCAGCTTTCATACTCTCCCAACCTTCACAATCCTCGTCAATCCAATGTTTGTGATTTTCAAGAATTTCTTTTAATGTTTTCCCGTTGATAATAATATCTTCTGGTTTTCTCATTTCTGCTCTCCTTTCCATTCATCCAAACACGTTTGAAGCTGATTTATGAATTTTTCCAGAGTTTCAGGCTTATCAAAGTACAACTCTTTCAAAATTCCGTTGTATGCTTCCTTAAATTCCTTGTCAGAAATCTGCTGACCTGTTTTTTCAAACTTCTTTTTGCTATCAATAATCGCAATCATAAGACCTGTTTTAAATGTTGGATAGTAATAGCTTGTAACTATCGTTGTGCCATGTCCGAACATTATAGGATAGTTTATTTCAAACATATTCATTCATTCCCCCAATCTAGTAATCTTTGTCCACAATCATCACAATACTTTTGGTTTTTAGCAACTTCAGTTCCGCAAACACATCTGTAACCCATATACTTGTGTTTTTTCTTCGGTATCTGCTTTTCATAACACTCTTTCAATGTCATTCCTGTATTATTCATTATTTCAGAAAAAGCAAATTCTAGTGCATTTTCAACTAATTTTTCAATATTTATTTCTGCCATTTCTTCCACCTTCTTTCTGCAATGCGTACAACCCTGTTTGCTTTTGCCGACATACTCATATATGTCTTTACATTTCCACTTTCCGTTCCTGTGGATGTGGCTCTCATTGGGATATTCCACCCAACAAGAGCAATCCCATTCTTTAGGCATAATCACTACTCCTATTTGTTAAACAGAAATTTATTTTTCCGTTTTCCTGTTTTATACTTTGTACATTCATTTCCGGGAGGGCAACCCCTTCTAACACCTGTATGCAAAATGTATTCACAATATCTTGCACCTTTTTGAGTTTTTGCAGAGTAATAAATACAATTAACACATTTTTCAACCATATTATCCCTCTTTTCCAATCTTGATTTTTGATAAATCAGCTTTTAAACTTCTCAATTCCTGTGTTACACGATCCCATTCATCAGCAATTTGTAAAATTTCTTCTACCGTTGCATATGACGAACCTTTTACCTTTTGTACTTCAAGTGCGCCTTCTTTTGTAATTGGCATAATCAATACACTCCTTTTTCAATTAGCCACTGTGCATATTCCTTTACAACAAGAAGCTGCAGTGCATTTTCTACCGTAATATCTTTGTTTCTGATATACCTGTCAACGTATTCCTTAAAATCTTTGCATTTCTCATACATTTCAGAATAATTAGTTTCCATTCTGCACCTCCTGCTCAATTATTCTGGCTGCTAATTCAAATGCCATCATTTGACCGTAACATTCACTATAATAGCAAGTAGGTCCTTTACTGTTTCGTTCTTCCATAGCACGTTTTTCAGCCATTTTAGCCTCTTTTTTAAGTTCTTCGATAATTTTATCAACTTTTGCTTTATCCACCTTAAATTCCCTCCAAAAGTGCCATATCGCCACATTTCTGCTGTATAAGTTCCACAACACTAGCAGGTAACTTTTCAATTTCTGTTTTTCTGTTCATAACAGACTTGTAACTTCTCATAAAGTTTGACGATACAACCGATTCATTAAAATTTTCATCAGTGGCCCATACTCTTAACATTTCATGGCTGCCAACTGCTTTTTGTACCGATTCCGGAAGTTTGTTAAACTCACTTTCAGAATTGTAAACACCGTTTCTAAGTGCTTTACTAACAAGTGACCACGCTTCTGTTTCTGTCAATTCACTGTTTCCATTCAATTTTGCAAGTGTATGGGCCTTATCTATAATCTGTCCTATTGACGGAGCGAAACCTGTCTTATCAGTAGCTATATAACTTTTCAAACTTGCCATAACCAAACTACTGTCATAATTTTCAAGCATATTCATCCATATATTCACTGTCACAGTTTTATCCGGAACCTTATAATTTGGAAATGCAGCCTGAATAGTCATTAAAAGCTGTATTGTTTCTTCCCTTGTCATTGCTCATTCACCCTCTGCAAATATACTTTTGATTTTCTCCTGTTAATAAAAATATTGGTTATCCTTTTTCTATCCCTCATCAAAGAAACACTATTCACAAAATACTTTGCTTGAATAATATTTCCTTCAAAATCAATACAGGCAAATTCTTTCCCGGAATTGCAAAACTCATTAAAAACAACTTCGTGATTATACCTTTTCCCTGAATACATAGGCATTTCAACATCATACTCAACTTTCATTGTTATTCCTCCGTAACAATTATCTTTCCGTATCTCAAATCAAATCATTTGTAGTTTTTGCAGCATCATCAATGTAAATATCTGCAAAAATCTTTCGGCAGTCACCGTATTCCTTTATGTTTTCCGGTACATTCTCATTGACATAATCGAAAACAATTCCCAATTCGTCTTTGCAGTAATCAAGTGCAAATTTCAACTGTCTGCCTTCTCTGCAGGTATGCAAAATAAAAATGTATTCCTGTCTATGTGCCTTGATCCATTCAACTAAAGGCATATTAGGATTTTCACAAAACGGATATTTGTTATGTACCAACGTACCGTCAAAATCAACTGCTACAATCTTTTTCATTACTTTACCTCCTAAGTCTGCCATCTTTTCAGCGGCCTTGTCTTATATTCCAATTCCATAATTTCTTTTATCTTTTGGTTCTTTTTCTTTATTTCCAGATAACTTTCACATTTATCATGGCAACCAATATACTTTTTTGTACATTCAGCGCATGGAAATTTGTACCTGTTCTGAAATCCGTCGTTGTAACCCATAACTAATCATCCTTTTCTTCGTAATCACAAACAGTTCCTTTTTTACAGTCAAAAATCAATCTTCCGTCTGAACCTTCTACAAAATTCTCGTTTTTGCACTTGCAACATAAATTTTCATCATATCCGTAATCATCAAATCCGTTGTAACATTCGTCACTCATCAATCCTTTTCTTGCCATTAGTTGCCACCTTCTTTCAACTCAATTTTAAAATCAATACATTTTGTGCCGTTTTTCAAAACGAGTTGCACTTTTTAAGTCTCAAAAGTTAAACTCATTCTCATTTTGCACCTTCTTTCAATGAAAAAGCAAAATCAACTGTAAGAACCATTCCATCAATCTCAAATTCAAAATCACAACGGTTTGTTCCATTCTTTGAGCAAAATTCGATTACATCTGCTAAATCATGCAAAAATTCTTCTGAAAAATCTTTTTCCATTACTCCTCACCTTCTTCCAATTCGCACAAAGAATAATTTTTGGCTACACTGGCAAAAATTATTGCAAATCCAAGTATCTCTGAGCATATTCAGACAATACTTTAAATGCTTTATATATTTTTGCTTTATCATAATCATAATCGTCTTTACTGCCATAATTGTAAGAACCCAAATATCCACGAAGGTAACCTTCTGTATCAGCGATTTCAATTGCTTCTTCCACGGTCATCGTATTAAGATTATCCCAATCTTCTTTTTCTACTTCTGTTACTGTATAAGTTCTCATAATGATCCTCCATATCAAACTACACATCTATCTTATCTCAGGACAATTATCCGGACAGTCATAACATACTGGACATATCTTTTCGTCAACTATATCATCAATAATATTTTCAATCATTGAAATGCCCATTCTCACACCTTCATTGTAATCATTAACTGGCATAATCATTGCCGTTGTTTTTACATTATCTATTCTTTCTTTTAATGTATCTATAAACTTACTCTCCATAATTCCTCCCAATGATATGACATTACTCTGCACCTTCTTTCATAAGCCAATCCATGTCATAATTACTTTTAACAAATCCAACAGTTCTATCATGGTTAATTGCGTTTCCAAGTTTTTCATACACAAACCATATATCGTTTTCTGTAAAATTTGTTTTAAGATAATTATTGAAACCTAAAAGTAAACTTCTTCTCCATTGCCTATTTGATTTCTCTGATGAATATGGACAACCTTTTGCAACTGTCCTGCTTCCCCATTCAAGCAATTTATAGATTATTTCATCCCTTGTTTCTATTCCTTTTACTGTAAGACAAATCATATTTTTATTGTCCAAAACTACTTCGCCACATGGCACTATTTTTGAACCCGGAAAACATTTCATCAATTCAAAAACTTCATCTGTCATTCTTCTTCTCCTTAAAAATTCTATTTGATGCGCTTTTCCTTTAATTTCTCTATTCTTTCTTTAATATCAAACGTATATCCATCCCATTCAACAACACTCAAACATTCATCAATGGCATCTTGCCTTATCTTGGCATCATGTTCTTTTAAATATCCTTGTTTTGTCAGCATCTTATACATTTCATCAGCATTATGTTGTGTATATACAACACTTATACTGTGTCTACCATCTTTTAATGTTCGCATACATAACAAGCAGGAATCATCAGGCTCATTATTATCGTATGCTACTGTTATTATTTCTTCCATTATTCTGCACCTTCTTCCTTGTACGGAACTGGCTTTGGCATCCAAGCTAATACATCTTCTTCCTCTTGCCAATACTCAAAATAATCACCACAATCTTTAAAAAATGTTGTTTTTTCAACATAGCCATATTTTGTTGTTATCAATACTTCTTGTCTATCATCCGGCAATAGGCAATCATACATAAAGTCAAATCCTTCGTCTGCATATTCTCTCTTTTCTTCTTCCGTCAAAGGTCTTGTCTTTACAGGAATCCAACGTGAAGTTTCTCTCAGCGTTTTGAGTTCTTCTAGTAAAGTAATTGTTTCCTCATTCACCTTTATGTCTTTTTCTATGTTTCTTAAAAAAACTAATTTTTCTTTACTTTCTTTTTTTTCCTCTATTTCTTTTTTTACTTCTAATGACAAATCTATCATTTTCTTTGCTAATTCTATTCTTTCATCAATCGTCATTCTTTCTCCTCCAATCCAATAATCTGATACATCTGCTTTTTCATTGACTTTAAATTTTCGTCAATGTAACCTTTCAGGCGTTCTTCACGATTTCCACCAAACCACTTCTGTTTGAAATCTGATACCGTTTTTCTGTAAGTTTCTTCGCAACTGTCACTGCTCTGCCACCATTCCAAATCGTGCAGCACCTTAACCAAATCATTGATTAAGTCATTCATTTCTGCATCATACATACTGTTGCAACATTCTTCTTCCAACTTGTAGCAGATGTAATTGTAACTTCCACCACTCATTCTTCTTCCTCCTGTCCTGTTATCACAACATATCCTGCCAACGCAATTCCTAATGCTATTCCTAATGCGAAAATACAAAATCCTATTGATACAAATATTATTTCTGCCATTCCTTCTCAATCCTCTCTTTAGCAATATTGAAATACTTTTCATCAATCTCAATTCCAATAAAATTACGACCTAATTTCTTTGCTGCAACGCCTGTACTTCCTGCTCCCATAAAAGGTTCTAAAACCGTATCTCCTTCATTACTTGAATTTTTAATAAGCACTTCCATAAGTTCAACCGGTTTTTCAGTTGGATGCTTTTTCGTTCTCATAATATTAGGCACTCTCAATATGTTTTTCTCTCCCATATTGTTTATGTTTCTAGCCTTTCCTTTTCGTAACATCAAAACAACTTCGTATGCGTTCATATAGTACCTATTAGGTGTTGCATTACCTTTGTCCCAAATGATTATATTTTGAAAATCAAAACCAACTTTTTCACATTCCTGCTGCAACTCTTTCAAGTTTCTAGGATTTATCATTATGTAACAATGCGTTCCGTATTTTAAAACCCTATAAATATCAGGTAGCCATTCACTAAACTTTATGTCATTATGCTTAAACAGCTTTCCTTCTCTTGTGTAAGTAGTAGCATCTAAATCATTTAGTATTCCAGATAGACTTATATGACCGTTTTCAGTGTTTCTAAGGTTCCCTCGTACTTTTTCATACCTGTGATTTAAAATTCCACTACATTCCGTATATCTGCCTATCTTTACAGCGTCATTTGTACAACCACCGGAAACAATGTGATACGGGCAATCAGTAACAACCAAATCAATGCTTTTATCAGGAATTGTTTTTAATACATTTAGGCAATCGTCATTGTACAGTCTTATGTCTGTCTGTCTGTCTGTCTGTCTGTCTGTCTGTAGGCATTGTATTTTCGGTTTCAATGCTGTCAACTTCAAACATATTTATTTGACCTAAACATTCATAATCGTTAAAAACTTCAAGTCCCATATTCACCTCTATTGAATAAAATCAAAAATATCAATTTGCGCCTGCTCTGCTGCAAGTCTTTCACTTGCTTTGTTGTAGTAGTATTCATCAAGTTCAAATCCTACAAACTTATGTTTTGTCCTATGACAAGCTATCAAACTACTTGCACTGCCTACATGAGTATCTAATATAATTTCACCCGGCTTTGCATATTTGCCTAACAACCATTCATAAAGTGCTACCGGCTTCTGCGTTGGATGAATACGAAATTCTTTGTGCTTCATGTTTTCCTGTAACATTCCTTGCCATTTGTATTTGAATTTCCTAACTGCACTGTCAAACGAAGTCCACGCTAATTCACAATCAGCAAAATCTGTTTCACCGTTGTCTTTATCCCAAACTATCCAACAGGAAGAATTTTTTTCGATATTAGATACCATATAATTCCCCCCCCATATAATTTGATTCTTGCTAACTCTGAATAGTTCTTTGAAATAATCTTTATCAGGAGCCTTTAAATCATCACCGGAAAATGTTTTGTAGTCTTTAGCTTTTGCTAATTTTCCCCTTGTATGATTTTTTGAACCATTTTCGCCTATTCCATACGGAGGATCTACTATTGCCAAGTCGAAATACTTGTCTGGAAATTGTTTCATACCTTCCATGCAGTCCATGTTATAAAAACCAAAATCTAACATTATTCACTCCTTATTTCTCCTACAAATACAAATTCAACGTTTTTCCTTTGTGGATAAATTCTCTTAATTCTGCCTGTAATATCTCTGCAAGAAATACAATCTTCATATTTAACGTTTACTTCTGAAATATAACCTGTTAGTGGCATTGAATATGTTTCATTTCCGCGTTTAAAATTCAACGTTATATCTGCATATCCATCACAAATCATATCTATTGTGTTCTTTTCAAATACTTGCGTTCCACAATATTTACAAAAGCCATTTTCCAATACAGCGCCACAATTAGGACAGTTAGTTGGTAAAAACTTGTTTTCCATATTCACCTCCTACATGAACCACCTAAAAACATCAGGCTTATCTGTATTATCTCTGTGATACTTTTCGTAAATAGGCTGTATAGCTTTTCCAAATTTCAGAAATTCTGTAATAAACGCCAACTGATCCAATTCACTTATTTCATTTTTTATGTTATTTTCATCAGTGAAATAGATTATCATTTGTGAAACTTCTTCAAGCCTTTTGCTTATGTCCATTATTCACCTCTGCTTAAATTAACTACATTTACCTTTTTTCTGATTTCAAGTTCCGTAAGTTCATTAACAGCTATTCTTCCGGTAAACTCTATTTCTTTAATTTCCTGCCCGGCAATCTCGCTATCAAAAATCTTTTCAGCATTATCTATTAGCCTTTTACCGATTTCCTTAATATGCTCCACAACCATTTCTCTGCCGCATGGATAAGCACCCTGTTCACCAATATATTCTTTTGCTACAATTTTCATTTCTACTACCTCTTGTCCTTCTGGAAGTTCGTAAATGCTTTCCTCAAAACATTTAGGGCATCTTATTGTCAATTTGTTTATATCCATTAAATTCACCTCATTTCACATAAGATAAGTAATCATCAAAACTATTACATTTCATAAAAACAAATTTGTTGTTTACCCACCGTTGAAGTTTTCTCAATTCATGTCCTTTAGGAATATTGTCTTTGTCATAAAGCATTACATATGGCTGAAAACCTCTACCACAGTTTCTAATAAAATCAATTCTTTCCAAATCCTCTTGTAATACTTTCTTTTGCTTGAATCCGCATAAAACATAAACAACAACTTTATGCCTGTCCCAATTTGTTATATTTGCAAAATCTAATAGTTTCGGTTTTACAAAATTTCCATCTTCATACCGGTCCCATGCAAAATGTATTAGTTTGATTTTCATTTGTTTTATCAATTCAGCTTTTTTTTCTGTCATAAGCCTAATATCCAAACCACCATTAAACTCAACGTATGCTTTACTTTCTATAAGCTGATTTAATAAATCTTCATATTCCGGAGCAGCTAGTATATTTTGGTCTATCAAAACAATATTTTTTTGACCGTTCCAAAATTCTGATAAATCAGCTACCTTATGACTTCTCAAACCGTCTTTCACACCTGTATGGCAAAATTGGCACCCTCTAGGACAACCAATAGTCAAACGCCCATATGCTGTATCTTTTATTCCGTATAAACTATAATCTGGCATTATATGTTCAATTTCATAAGGCAATTCTTTGTCTTTTGATTTATCGTAAACTTCTTTATCGTCAACCAAACTTATACAATATCCACTTCCACCTTTTTGAATTTCTAATGCGTTCACATAATATGGATATTCAGGAGTAAAACTAAAAACTTTTGACATATAACATTTGTCGTAATACCCTCCAAGTAAAGGATCGTACCATTCAACTGTGTCACCTTTGCTTTTATGCCATGCTGATATTTTCATCAGCGCTAAATTTGGAAAACACTTATCAAGCATTTCATAATTATCAACGTCTATAAGCGCAATTCTCATGCGTTCCTCCACTCGTCAAATTCGTTAGTGCTTGCAACGTCTTTCATATTCAAGTAGCTTTCAAACTTTGTTCCGAAAAGTGTTTCCGGTCTTAAATACTGTGACATTTTCTTATCCGCGTGCCACTTGTCATACATTCTGTCAATAACTGCAAAGAAATCTTCTTCCAAGTAACCTTCGTTTAATCTAGCGTTGATATGCTTAACAGTGCTTTTACTACTAACCCTATAATTACTATTTAATTTTTTATTTAAGTAATTAACTATATTACTTATAGTATCTTTATTACTTAATTCTTTATTATTTAAATAATTAGATATAGATAAAGAATTAGAATTAGATATAGAATAAGAAGGAGTGACGTCTACAGTAACGTCACTCGTGACGTCACGCGTTGTGTCACTATTCAATAACTTCTGTCTTTCTCTGTATTTTTTTTGTCTTTCATTATGCTTCTCACGCATTTCTTCTAACCTGTCACCACTCTGATATTCAAGCCAATTTGAAATCTGAATAGCATTATTATCTGTAATTTCTACCATTCCCATTTCCTGAAACATCTTTAATGCCATTTGCACTAGCTTAATATCCTCATGGAAGGCTTCTGCAATTAGTTCTTCCGTTATTGGTAAATTGTTGTTCATACACAACATTCCGCACTGATTACAACTTCCTGCCATACACAACAATTCAAACCATATACATACAAGTGCGTGTCCTAACTCTGGCACAGCTTTTAAATGCTTTATCTTTAAATTGTCAAATATGTCTGTTGTAATCTTTATCCACTTAACATCTGCCATTTTTTAACCTCTTAATCGTTTTTTCTTTCGTGTAAATAGTCCTCATATAACTTTTGAGCAACTGTGATATTCTTAAAAGCAGCTATTGCCCGGTTACGCTCCTGCCTAATATACTTCTGCAAATCGTTCAACTCGTCTTTACTAGGTCTGTAATAACCGTTTCCGTCTGAAAGATTTAAGATTGTATAATCTACTCTTGCCTTTTCAATAAGCCTTCGCATTTCCCTGTCAGGATCAACCAAGTTTTCGTCAACAAGTCCACATGAAATACATTTAGCAACAAGCATTTTTCTTGTAATAGAATTATCTCTACCAAATGGAATTAAATCTGCTATTGTCATTATCTCTGCCAAAATAACCACTATCCTTTCTGTACGCCAAATTAAGGCGTTATAAACTGATTTATGATAATTTTATTGACCGGCAATTTTTAAAGGCTAATTCTGCCTTATAGGCGTACTCTCGAATGGATAAGAATTGTTCATCATTCTCCTGAATAACTCCAAGCCTTGCAATTTTCTCAATGCAGGAAGGCAAGTTCGGATAATAACCAATAGTTCTAACACTTTCTATTGGTTCTTCCTGCTTGTTTTTGCTGTCAAATCTCTGCTTTAAAGTGTGGTTCATATCGTCTATTTCAACAAAAAAACCGTTCATCAACTCAACTGTTACCATTTTCGTCTGCTCCTTCTTTGTAATATTCAAGGAAATCATTAAATTTCTGTAATGCCTTTTGCTGATTTACAGTCGGTGGAATATTCTTTGTGGAAACAACCAAATGCTTATCAAACAAATGTGCGATTTCTCTTGACTTGTTCTTATAACCTTGTTCAATTCCGTCACGATAACCTTTTGCAGGTCTAAACTCATTTATTTTTTCTTTTCCTTCACCTTGACTACCAGAAGTCTTATTGTATCTGCATTGATAACCTCTTTTCGTGAGTTCCAATATCCAATACTGCTCCATTTCGTCTAGTTTGCTTTCCGGATATTCCTTAAAATCAAGTTTCCAACCATACGGATTGGTTTCACTGTAAAAGCCGCGTTTTTTAAGGCTTAAATCAATGTGTTGATAGCCGGTCAAGTGGCTGCACATCCTTTGTAGGATGTGTTTTGCCTGACCTGTGTAAAAATATGGAATACCATTTTCATCAACTCTATGTAGGAAATAAATACCGCTGTTATCATTCAGTTTTGGATTAACCTGCAATAATCTGGCTTTATTTTTCTGTTGTATTGCATATAACTGTTTGTAATTAGTAGCCATTTACACCTCGTCAATATCTTCGTCTGTCATAGAAACTCCTGTATATTCAGAGTAAAACCAATATCTGCCAAGTTCGCTTCCTTCAATCTTTACAATCTTTCCAAGCGGAGGAACATCTACTCTGTCATAGCAGTCAATAATTTCTCTTTCAGAAACATCTGTGAAATTTTCAATGTAGTTTTTGCCTTTTTCACACAATTCCGGAAGTGTTTGTATTCTGAATTTTGCATTTTCAAGAATTTTTATATCTTTATCCAATTCTTCCTGCTTTATCTCTTTAAGTTCATCACTTCCACGAAAATCTGTTAATTCAGCTTGTAGATTTTCTATAACTGCAGGAATATCTCTCAAATTGTTCTGCACACGCTTTAACTCACTGCAGTTTCTTTCATATGTTCTGACGCCTTCCTCATAAAGTCTTTCGCTAATAACTTTATAAGTCGATAAAAGTTCTTCTGCCGGACCTATAAAGAAAAATGCTGACTGTGAACCTACATAAATAAATTCATCACTGTTGTTTTTAAGCCAATCTAGTAATTTCATTCTTTACCTCCTATTGGAATGGGAAACTTTCGTCAATATCGTCTGGAATACTCATAAAATCGTTTCCTGCTGCAGGTGCTTGATTATTCTGTGGTTGTGTGTAAGACTGTGCATCACTACTTGAATTTTTACTGTCACCAAACTCAAACTTATTTACATAACACTTGTTCGTGTAAATCTTTTTACCGTCTTTGTTAGTGAAATTCCCGGTCTGCCAACGACCATTTGTAATGATAATTTTTGAACCTTTACGGAAAAATCTCTCAATGTTTTCAGCATTTTTGCCTGCTGTTGTACATGTGATAAAATCTGCTCCTTCGTCATTTTTTGATTCTCTGTCAATCGCAATACAAAATTCTGCAAAGCAAACATTCTGTCCATTAGACTGTGCGTATCTGATTTCCGGATCGCGTGTTAATCTTCCTGATAAAATTACAATATTCATTTCAAAAGCCTCCTAAATTTCATTAAATCTCTGTACTGCGAAAAGCTGATTGCAACTTCTGTAATAAAGATTTCCGTCAACCTTTACGTTGTAGTAAGTTCCGTCAAATGAAAGTCTTACAGTAGAACCATTAATGATTTTTTGATAAATATAATTTTTCATTTTCTACCTCCTAAAATGGTGTATCGCTTAAATTTATTTCCAAGCCTTTTTCAGCCACATATACGCCAATTCTAGCGACTTTTTTTGTTTCTTCGATAAAATATCGCTTATCTGCATTTCCTGCACTTAAATGGCAAAGTAGGACTGTTTCAAGGCTATTTGTTTTGTTTGCAGATATAAAGCCAAGTGTTGTTTGCAATTCTGCATGACCTTTGAAAACGTGTTCTCTGTTTACTGCATCTGTAGAAATAAAATCTTTACAATAATTAGCTTCGATAATCATGTGATTTATTTCTACCTGTGGTGCAAAAACATATCTGCAATATTCAAAATCTGTCATATAAGAAATTGTTTGTCCGTCAACATTTATGATGAAACCACGATTTTCTGTACCGTCATGTGGTAAATCAAATGTTGTAACTGTAAAACTACCAAAATGTTTTCTTATGATTTTTTGCTCCGTATTTTCGTATGGTTTAAATACAGGTATTCCAAGTTTTTCGTATTCACTTGCGTACTTTAGGTGGTCCATGTGCGCGTGTGTTACCAAAACCCCTACAATTCTGGAAACATCAAAATCAAGTGCTATCTTTGCTTCTTTACTTGAAACACCTGCATCTAAAACTAACGTTTCGTTTTCAGTGCTTAATAGGTAACAGTTTCCGGTGCTTCCACTGCCTAACACTTTCAAACTAATCATTTAAGAAAATCAGGTAAATCATCATCAGAAACAACTTCACCGACAACCTTTTCCGGTTCCTTTTCTTCGACAACTGTTTCAACAACTTCTGCAAACTCTACTGTGTTAGCGTTCTGTTGAACATCATAAGCTGTTGTTTCTGCAACTCTGTCTGTTGTTTCATAATCTTCCTGATTGTCAATTATTTCCGACATTTCTGCTGTACCATGAGTTCTGATAATGTACTTTAAACATCTGTTCTTTACAGTTTTCATGCACATCTGATCCTTGAATTTCTCATGTGTACCGGAACCTTCCTTATATCCAAATCCCTGTTTCCATGCCTGCTTAATCATTGTCATATTCATAAGTTCAATATGTTTTGAACCGTCATTCATAACAGCAACCGCATATGCACCGGTAATCTTTTCATTATTGATATTCATAAAGTCCTGTGAATGTTCATCAATAACAATTTCACCGTCTTGAATGTGATATTTAAAAGTGTCACCTTCGTAAATACACATTGCAGAAATACGATCCATACCGTAACGTCTTGCAATACAAGTGTTACCGTAAACTGACATTTGGCACTGTAATTGACCTTTGTAGGCCACAGGGTAGCATTGTTTTTTCTGCATTGAAACGCCCATTGTAGCCATTGTCATAAGCGTGTTTGCAATACTAATCTGTGAGCAGGTCTGCAATACCGGTTCTTTGTTTGCATCAACTGTTTCTTTCAACACAAGATATGCGCCCATAAGTTCATTCGCATAGTTGTAATCTTTTGGAAATGACATTCCAAATTTTTCTTTTTCAGACAACTGTGAAACCAATCCGTCTAAAAAGGCGTTATTAACTACGATTGCTGCTTGCTGCTTTCCTGCTTCCTGAATTTCTGCTTTAGTAGCCATTTACTACACCTCACTTTCTACAACAGGTGGATTTAAAGGAAAAAAACTATTCACTTTAACATCTGCCTTGTAAATCTCTTTAATACTGTTAGGCATTACATTGAATGTCACATCTGTGCCGGCAATCTTGCCTTTGAATTTCATAGCACCACGCTTTGTAATCTCAACGTAAACACCTGCATGGCATCTACCGTCTGCATTGAAAATTACTGTGTCACCCGGACAAATAACTTCTCCGTCGGTAGTCATAGGACTAATTGTTGTTTTCTTTTCGATTATCATTCGTTTACCTCCACTTGAATTTCTTTATCTTCAGTAACCTTTAACAAAATCATTTGGCTGTTTGTTTCCGGAACATAATATGAATTGATAGCTTCTGCATTGTCTACGCAAATAGGAGCAGACACACCGTAAATTCCTGATAATGTTCTAACAATGTCAATACCTGCAGCAATTCTGTGACCGTTATTTAATGCAGAAAAAGGAACACCGTTTACTGTACATTCACAACATTCTGCAATGCCGCCATTGATTTGCTGTGAGAACAATTTCCAATTAACAATCTGGAATTTGCTATTAACCATATCTGAAATCGCGTCTAGCTTTGCCTTTGTGAATTTCTCAACCAAATAAAGCATCTTTTCAACATTGGCAATTTTCTGACCTACTTCGCGTAACTCTGTTTCAAGTTCTTCCTTGCGCTGCTCATACTGTGAACAATCAGCTTTTACTATTTCAATTTCGATAGCTTTAAGTTCCTGTGATTTCTGCTGCAATTCTGCCTTGATAGCATTTCTGCTATCTTCAAAGCTAAATGCTTCGTTCATAGCCTTTTCTTTTTCTGAAATATCATTCTGCAAAGCCACATATTCCGGAACCGTTGTCATATCAATACTTTCAGGAATTTCAGAATACTTCTTTTCAAGAACAGTAATTTCTTCCTGTAATTTCTTGACTGTATCAGTCAATTCTTCAAATTCCTTTTCAGCAGAAGTTATAAGTGACTGCAAATTAGTAATATCGTTTGCAACCTGCTTACCTGCTAAAACAATGTTATTGACTTCTTCCTGCTTGTGTGTTTCAAATTCAGAAACAAGCGTTTCCTTCTTATCTTCCGGATATTCCTGACCGCAATACGGACAAACAAGTGTAGAATTGTCAAACTCACGATCCTTTGCGTTCTTATAATCATTCTTTAATCTTTGCTTTTTAGCATCTAATGAAACCAACTGATTTTTAAGGTTTTCGATTTCTCTCTGCTTCGAACCGTTGTTTGAAACGAAAGTAGTTAAATCGAATTTCTTTTTCTGAATATCTCTGGCAACATCATTTTTTGTGGAAATAACATCTGCATTTGCTTTTCTTTCCATATCAGACAATTCAAATTTCATTTCCATAATCTTGTCTGCTGCCTGTTGCTTTTCTTCAAGCTGCTTTAACTCATTTGTGAGTTTTTCGTTTAACTCTGCAATTTCTCTTTCAAGGCCGGACTTCTGCAACTCAAACTCTGCAATATCAACAGAAATAATATTCTTAGAAATTTCATCAATTCTAACCGGTAACTCTATCTGTTTCTTTGTTAGTTCATTCTTTGCCTTAACATACTTTGCTTTCACATCATCAATGCTTGCTAAATGCAACTCCTGTACTAAAGGCCCAAACTCTGTATTCCTGCAGGCAATGTCAATGTCACTGACTTCTGTTACCAACTTGAATAGAATTTCTCTTTGTTTCTTCCAAGCTAATGATGTAAATGCAACCGGGTTCGTAATCATACGGAATAATTCTTCATCAACAATGTCTGAAATAAATGACTTAAAGTCCTTTTCAGACTTCGGATAACCGTTGATTTCAAATTCATTTACGTTACCTTGAAACTCCTGCGTTTCGGAACCGCGTTTCTTAACCCATTTCTCTTTTTGAACCTTTGACAACACATACTCTGTACCGTTGTTATCAATGGTAGCTGCAACCTTAATCTCAACATGATGTACAGGATCACCGTTCAAATCTAAAGGTCTGACCTGAAACTTTGTACTTCCCAAACTGTCTTTGTCGAAAAGAACCCACATAAGTGAATCAATAATAGTGGTCTTTCCAGAAGCGTTCTGACCGGAAAATACTGTCTTGTTTCCAAATTCAACGACTCTGTTTTTACAACCTTTGAAATTCTCAATTTCAAGTTTTTTAAGTGTAATGCTATTCACTGTCCTGTTCCTCCTTGTCAAAATCATCACCAAACATAGCTTTCAAAAAATCTTCTACTGTAA
Organism: Pseudobutyrivibrio sp.; assembly: GCA_045617805.1. Classification (GTDB taxonomy): domain Bacteria; phylum Bacillota; class Clostridia; order Lachnospirales; family Lachnospiraceae; genus Pseudobutyrivibrio. The sequence continues at coordinate 37,745 of JAZLJM010000019.1, read as the reverse complement.
TATTTTTTAAATTTTCTTTAAGAAAAGCATCTAATTCTTGTTCTGTTTTAAATGAATCAAGAAGTGCATCCTTCATAATTTTTTTAGCAAAAACGTAATTAGTCTTTTCAGCAAGGTCTATATACATTGCATTTACAAGCGTCTGTAATTCAGCCATTAAGACTTTTACATTTCCTTTGATTTTCACTTTTCCTAAATCACATGAAATCATTTACTTTTTCCTCCATTCCTGCTAAAATAGCATAAAAATAACATTGTGTTGTTTTGTTAGAGATAGTCTGCTTTGGTCGGTGTGCTATCTCTATTTTTTTGTTGTCTGCTCAATCTGGAAGCTACCGTATGTAATAAATCCGCCTATAAGCATCAATAAAACCGCTAAAGCTATGTTGCTTTCAAATCCACAGGCACCGGCAATAAACATTAGCAAGCCTACACATTGAAATATGAATAACATCTTTCTCACTCCTTTCTAAATTTTCATAAATCTCAAAATTTCTTCATCAGTAGCCTTCAGAATTTTGAAAATCTGCATTAGTTGGTAATAATCAAACTTTGCGGAATTATCATTCAACTTTAGATAAAGTGTGTTTCTTGTCATTCCAAGTTCATGCGCCAATTCTTCCATACTGATTTTTACTTTCCGGCGTTTCAGATAAATCCAATCGCACAAGTCTGACGCGTTGTATTCCTTTTTTTTGATTGAAATTCTAGGCAATTAAATCACCCCTCCTGTTCACTTTTGTGAACCTTTTGCGTATAAAAAAAGGAACCTATGTCATTCTGTTCAATTCCTAGTACAGAAGCAGCGTTAATTACGTCATTAGTATCAAAATACGCTTTGCCATTAAAAACACTAGAAACAAAACCATGCGTTCTTCCTATACGCTTTGCAAATTCACCTTCGGTACCTAAAATGGCTTTGATTTTACCTCTTAAATCAGAAAAATCTAATTCAATACAAGATGTAGCCACTATTCCACCTCCTAACTCAAAATATTGTGTTCGCTTTTGTGAACCCTTGTTTATAGTACCATTGTATTTTTATATTGTCAACAACTTTTTTTCACATTTGCGAACTTTTTTTCGCTTTTTATTGAAAATGTGAACTTTTTGTGTTATATAATTAAATATAAGAAATGGAGGTGATTATAATGGTCGCTGTATCTGAAAGACTAAAACAACTCATGGCAGAATTTAACTTGACACAGGCAGATATTTGTAAAAGAACAGGAATACCTAAATCTTCTTTTTCAATGTATATTGAAGGAACCAGAATACCAAAACAGGACAAAATAATAAAGATATGTGAAAAATACAACATAAACCCTACTTGGCTTAATGGTTTTGACGTTCCAATGACCGGGCAGAATTTATTTACAAAAGAAAACGCAATGTTGGATGCAAAGATTTCTAATGATCCTGTTTTGAAAGAAGCAATAAAGAAATATTATGAATTAAATGAATATGACAGAAAACTTATATTAGACTTTATTGACTATAAATATGACAAAAGGGAATGTTAATCATCCCCTTTTGCATTAGCCCAATTTTCCAATGATAAAAAACAGCAAATACTCAATAATAGTTTCGTCAGTTATTGAGTTGATAAGATTTATAAGTTGTTCCTTGTTTGTCATATCTTCTCACTCCTTTTTAAAAAGCCAAACAAATGTTCTACTTATAAACTACCTTATCTTTTGTACCTTAAATGGTACTTAATATTATATCACAACATTTTTTCAAAAAAAATATGTTTTAGTCGATAAATTTCGACAGAAAGGAGTAACCATGAATACTAATTTGGTTTTATTTGAGTTTATTGTGTTTTTTATTATTATTTCTAGTCCGATTTGGGGAATATTGATATTGTCTAAGTTATCAAAACATCTAAATAACAGTGGCGGCCTTGAACTAAAAATGACCGGTACTGAAAAAGATCCAAGATATTTATGTAAGTTTTGTAAATCAGAAAATATACGTTTAGTAAGTGTATATGATAAAGAAATTATGAAGGAAAGAAAAAAGGTAACATATAAAGCAAATCTGAACCCTCTGAAACCATTTACAGCATATAATGTAAAAGAAAGTACAATTACGCCACAAATAACAAAGAAAATGGGTATCTATCAATGTGAAAGTTGCCACAAAACATTTGAGAGGAAAATATGAGAATAGAAAAACTACCTTCAGGATCATACAGAGTAAGAAAAACATATAAAGGCAAAACAATATCAATGACATTTGATAAAAAGCCTACAGAAAAAGATATTATGATTGCGTTTTCAGAACGTATAAATACAGTTCTAACACAGCCAGAAGCCTCATACAGACTATCTTTTGAAGAAGCTGTAAAAAAATACGTTGAATTAAAAAAAGACCGTATATCTGTAAAATACCAAAAGGAATACAACAATCTAACCAATAAGTTTACAAATGAATTTGTCAAAAAGGATATATTCAAAATAAAACAGTTGGATATAGATTACGAAGTTGCGGAATGGTTAGAAAAGAAATTGTCATACAAGACAATGAAAAACTACTACTCTATGGCCTGCGCTGTTATTAGGAAATTCAATCCGGAAGTAAAAATAAATGAAAATATGCTTCCTGAAAAACCTAAAAAAGAGGAACCGTATATACCAACAAGAGAAGATGTAGCAAGACTGCTTAAATGGTTTAGAGAAAATTGTGAGCAGGCTTATGTAGCTTATTGGTTATCAATATTTGGTTTAAGACGCGGAGAAGTGCTGGCACTAACTGCTGATGATGTAGATTTAGACGGGACCTGCAGAATAAATAAAGATATGGTAGAAGGTCCGGACCATAAATGGATAGTCAAGGAACCTAAAACACAGGCATCTATTAGGACTATTCAAATTGATACAGATTTGGCACATTTAATAAAATTGCGCGGATATGTTTTTAAAGGTGGCACATCTACTGTAAATAAAGCATTGAAACGTGCTGAAAAAGAATTGGGAATTGAAGATTTCAGTTTACACAAAATGCGACATTACTGCTGCACAGAATTATATGACATGGGATTTACTGAAATTGACATAATGGCATATATGGGATGGGAAAAAGAATCGGAAGTTATGCGTGCTGTTTATAGACATTCCAGACTTAAAAATAACAAATTAAAGAAAATTGAGATTGCAGGAGCGTTAATGGCTCCTTTAAAAAACTGATTTCGTGTCAAGAAAATCCTGTCAAAAATATCAATCTTGCCACATGACAATTTCTTATGTAAAAAGTATAAATAATATGTATTTTTTATGATACATAATAGGTAATGAAAAATGGCTTAAATCCTAGTATTTTCAAGGAAATAAGCCATTTTCTTATGTTTTATAATAGTCGGGGTGACAGGATTCGAACCTGTTTAGGAAATGCCAAGCATACCATAAACACTATATTTTTTATTTTTCGTGTCAATTTGTGACAATTTTTAATTAGCTTTTAGTGCTTTGCGTGTAGCTGAACCACAGATGCCATCCACAACTAAGTTTTTACAACTCTGCTGAAAACTTTTTAGTGCTGCGGTACTTATCTTTCCAAATTCACCATCCACAACAACACCGTCATAAGAAACACCATTGTATGTAAACTTATGCGCATAACCTGCTTCACATAATTCCCATTGTACCCAACGCGCTGCAACTCCTTTTGTACCCTTTTTAACATTGCTAGTTGGCTCGACATACGGATTTTTTTCTTTTGCCGGTGTATTTGCCACATTTCCGTTTTCATAGCTTAAATCGGAAAATAGCAAGCCATATTTAAACTTTGTATCTGATACCTTTGTTTTAACTACACCGTAATCAATTCCTTTTGCCTCAATGCACATATGAATACCATTTTCTTTTCCTATATAAACAGCTACATGACCTGACCGCCACAATACTGTCCCCGGAAAAAATGTATCAATATTTTCAATAGGTATTCTTTTACTTGCAGTAGAATAAAGTTGTGATGATCCTAACTGTTTTCCACGATATGAACCAATAAGACCGGAACAATCAACACAAATTTTTCCAAACATACCTTTTCTTCTTGCTTTTTCAATATAATTCAAAGTAACTGTAGAAGGATATGCTTTGTGCATAGATTGAGCAAACGATTCTGTTAAAGGCTGCATTTTTGCACCATAGAAATATGGAATACCTAGTTTTGTTTTTGCAAAATCAACTAAACCCTGTCCTGTTTTCATAAAATCACCTCTTATTTAAAGTTAATTGTAAACGTAAAAGCTTCTCCCGGCTGAATTGTCACAGGTTCAAAAACCTCTCGATGAATCATCAGTTGCTGAGAAGGTGTCCACTCTTGTGTTGCCATACATGGAATGAACAATCCAAATTCACATATCGTGATTGGTGCATCTGTCTGATTCTCAGCAATGGCAATGTATGTGTGCGTAATGTGACTATCAACACTTGTTGCCGTTGCAGGAATTGAAGTCATTGAAACAAATGTCAAATCATCAACAACACTGTTCAGATCATAATCATCATAATCAACAGGTGTTGGAACACCATTCACACCGTTGCCAGCGTACGGTGTAATCATAAATGTTCTCACTTCTTTTTGTCCGTATTTGTTCTGCACACCAACATTTCCAAGATTTATACTGCTGATATATGATGTTGTGTGTTTGCTTCCGTCAATCCAAGTGAACGGAATTCCAAAATTGCTAAATCCTTTACACGTTAATAATTTTCTGAAATTTCCAATCATCATTCTACCTCACTATCATCATCCAACATCATAGTTGTCATAGCAGACAACATCTGTGCATCTATCTTCTCAATCACTAATTCTGTTTCCATAATCGGCAATGTAATTATTCCGTTGAAACCACCCTTTGATGGAGTTGGTGGCTGTATCTTGCTGTTGATATTACCACACATCCAAGCATATTCTCCGGCACAGAATGGATATGACGTACTTCTTGCAACAAAATCAAATGTTGTGGAAGTCAAATTCTGAATTGTATTCACAGAAGTGGAAAATCCTTTTGCTCCTGTTCCTTTTGTTGATGAGATTCCACAGTAATATGTCCCTAACTTAATTCCACCAACAGTATATCCACTGTCTACCAAAACACCGTCTGGATTCTTCGGAACAATTACAACAAAGTCCGGTGCAATTCCCAACTTATGCTCAATGGTAATGGTTGCAGATGTTTTTTCTGTGGTAAGCTCTCCCACATCACATTTTGAAACGTATGAGCCACCACCTCCACCACCTTCAACATTGACCAATGCTGACGCAAATTGCGTAACATCAAAAGTACCGTTCTCTGTGATTTCAATTTTACCTGTTGGAGTAAAACCCCCTCTCGGAATATCTAAAATAGCCTGTGCCATATCTGATATGCTGTATGATGTATTTGAACCGTTCTTCTGTCTGATAGCATTAGCTATTGCAGTAATTCTTGCATCCTTCATCAATACATCACCTCATTCCCATAAGCACTCTCAAGATTTGAAATTCTGTCAATGGTAGCCTTTTCCTGCACAGTAGTTCCATAGTTATCATAAGCATAAGCATAATTACAGATTGTCAATCCTTTTGCTTTTGCATAATCAATTAACTCTGCCAAGTAGCTAGGCGGTTGATGGAACAACAAAACTGTGAAATTCTTATTCAAAGCACATGAATCAATAGTAGCTTTATCTGTTGCTTCTGAATTACCTGCCGATACTCTCGAATGATTGTATGGCTCCTCAACACCGTACAAGTCACCATAATCAAAGAATAACTTCATCCATACATCTGTTCTTTCATCATTGCAGATATTACCGCTTCCACCAACTCTTACAGTTCCACGAACATCAAATCCTAAATCTGCGAATTTCTGCTTATTCACAACAAATTTTCTGTACAGGAAGTCTTTATCGTCAATATTATCTGCTGTTACAATTTCAGATCCTGCTGAACCATGAGCCAACACTTCACAACCAACCGTATCAACTCCACGTTTCATTGCCTGTGCGATTGTTTCACCGTTTGCCAATCCCATATTCAGCTTTTCAGGAATAGCACCGAAGCAGCAAGGAACGTTCTTTTGGATGAACAAATCAACAATCTCATTTGTTGCATCCAAGCTATCATCAAAAGAAAAGCATATATGACCTTGTGGCATATCCTTCCAAGCAAACTGCTCTCTGTATCTCACTCTCTTTGCCATAGCCTCAAACAGGTATTGCGTATTATTTCTGTCTGCTCTGTCTGCTTCTGTGGCAATCTCCAGATGTGGTGACTGATAACCGTTACCATTCACGAATATCGCAAAAGCACCTTCAGGTACATCCAACATAAGATTGCTAAATGTTTCATTTGCTACAAAATCACACTTATCAACAACATTTCCACTTGCATCAACAAAGCAATACGCTACCTTTGTGCTTGATCCTGCAGAAGCACCACTCAATCTTACTTTCTTCTCGCCTTTTAATTCATAATATAGGCAACAATACTGATTGCTTGTGCTATCCATCTTTTTGGTAGAATAATTGTAAAGTTTATTAGGATTGATTGAAGTCTGTGCGTATTCATAGAAATATTCTTCTACTTTGCCACCTTCTCCACCTTGTCCGTCTTTTCCGTCTTTTACTTCTGCGGTTGTAGTTCCACTTTTGTCAGTAATGGTAATTAACGCACCTGTGCTTGTTCTCTGTACAGTTGCGGAAGGGGAAACACCGTCTTTACCATCAAAATAGTCAACTCCCTTTATAGGTGTGTAACCATTCTTTCCGTCAAAGTAATCAATGCCTTTTCTAGGTGTGTAACCGTCTTTACCGTTTGCTCCATCCTTGCCATTGATACCGTCTTTACCGTCTTTGCCGTCTTTACCATTAAGACCGTCAATTCCGTCTGCACCGTTTTCACCGTCTTGTCCTCTTAAACTACGAAGCCATTCTTCTTCGTCACCGACGAAACCTTCTTTCAATGCGATTTCATATGCACTATAACCGTCATTTCCTTTATCACCCTTATCACCTTTAAGCATTTTACTGTTTAAAAGTTCGATAATTTGCGAATAAACATCTTCTGTAGGCTCAACAGGACTACCTTCGGTTTCTTTGATGGAAGCATTTATAAAAACTCTGGAATAGGTTGTAGTCATTTCGTCAGTAAAGCAACCGACTTCTACCCAACCCATTTTCAATACTTCAACAGGAATAACACAACTGTGTTCTGTTGGAAGGACTACATCAACAAACTTTTTGTTATGAATAAAGCGAACAGTAATTGCCTTGTTCGCCCATTCATCATCAAATATAAAATCTGCAACATAATCTGCATTGTCACCGATAAGTTTTTCGCTAATGCAAGTAATTTCACGATTTTTAATTTCAAAAACCATTATTCAAGCACCTTCCTTTCAAGTTCTGCAATTCTTTGTTCCTGCAACTGTATCATTCTGATAAGATATGGAACATACTTTGCATACTGTACATAAGGTACGGTTGACGTATCTTCTGTGTTCTCGTCATAAGTTTCTTCATCATATCCATTAGGGATAACTACAGGACTAGGGATAATCTTGACCGCATCTTCTGCAATAACACCGACCTGATTTTTTTCGCCACCAAATAACTCTTTATAGTCAAATTCAACGATTTCCAAATCAAGAATTTTATGTGCTTCTGCATCAGATATAGGATGAATATTCTCTTTTGCGTGACGTGAAGAAGTACCGTCAATAGATAGTGTTCCGGCTTTGTTAGGAAGTCGAATAATTCTGTTTGCGGTCAATCCTGAAACAGGATATAAGTCCACATACCTAGTTGAATCACCGTATAAACGTGTAATACCTGTTGAGTTACCTTCGCTTCCGCTTGCCGTACTGTTTCCAAATGTTGCTCTTGTAATTCCTTCTTCACTTGAAGTTCCGGGGGAATCTGTGAATCTAGCATATTTTAATTTCTTCATGGAAGTTTCTGAAACATTAGTATTTGAAGTCGAACCTGTTACATAAACAGTATCATCAGTAGTAACTGTTGTAGGTACTTTATCTGCAACATTTGCTTTGCCAACTGTCATATCATCATAAGTTCCATCAGGCAAAACATAATCAATTTCTGACCAATCAGACCACTCATAGGAAGTAGATGTGCTTGTTGCAATTCTTTTATAGGTTGTTGTACTCGTTGTCAAAGTCTGCAAAATGTTATCACCGATTTTTTCAACCAAAAGTGCAAAATCGTCAACTCCACTCGGCTTGTCAGAAATTGTATTTCCGCTTAATCCCCAAAACATACCAACAGAATTATAAGCATTTAATGCACTTGTACTACTAATGAAACTAGCATCTGCCTTGTACGATAATGCTCCGTTCATGTTTGATTTAGTAGGGAAAGTGTTATTCGCCCAAATCTGTGTCGCATAGCCTTGATTTTGCACCCATTCTTCGGTTGTATATCCCTGTTCTAGTACCCAACTCTCTGACGTATAACCTTGATTGCTAACCCAAGTCTGTGTCGCATAACCGTCAAGGCTTTGGTGTTGAGTAAGATAACCGCTATCATTCTGCAACTGTGATACCTTTGTAGGGATGCTAATACCTAAATCAGATGTGGTTTTATTGCCGGACAATGTAACACCGTTAATAGAAGGCTTGTTAGACAATCCATTGTAGTCAGTAGTGCCACCGCTACCACCAACCGCATGAATTTTACCGTCTGCATCTTTTGTAATCGTTGTACCGTCTGGAATAAGTCGATTTTCCAAATCATTGTAATTACCTGACGTTGCAACCGTCTTTAATTTAACCAACTCATCTTCAATGTCAGATATAATGTTGTCATATCCGTTCATTGTTTCTGCCATTACAGGAGTTGTTTCATCAGGATAATTTTTCCACATATCATATGTGGGATTGTGGTGTTTTGCGTATGCCATTTCTTAAACCTCCACTTCTAGGATAGACATTAGGTAGCCTTCCCTTGTATACATAAAATCTAATTTACCTTCATTCTCAAAAAACAGATACGGTGTAGAAAAACTTTGCAATGGAATATCTGTGACTTCACCGTTTGAAAAATCATAAATGTACATCTTTTTAGATATGCTATTTGGATAATAATATTTTCCATCCTTAATAACACCACCCTGCGAAATGTTTCTGTTATTGATTTCTGCGAAATGCGTGTCCATACCAAATTTGTTAATGCTTCTAATTGTTGTAACACCTGCAACTGTTCTAACATTGTAATAGTAATTATCATCAATGAATTTAACACCAGACAACGATAGAAAATCTGCTATGTTGTTAGAATGAATAAAGCCATTATCCAACATATAATACTTGCTACCGATATTTACGCAAATGTTATTATCCAAAGAGAAAGTAGTAACAATATTAGGTGTAGATACTTTAGGATCATATTTATATCTATCAACAACTTCTACATTATCAATACTAATTCTGCATTTCAGAATGTTATGTGTATCAGAAGATTGAGTGGTTTCTTCATACCAAACATAGCTTTGTGTCATAATCCTAAATTCATATGTTTTAGTAATTATGGTTTCATCTTCCGTCTTTTCTTCATAAGACAGATAATACGGAATTTTGTAATACCATGTGTGGTCTGTGGTATAGAAAACCTTGTACTCACCGTCTAAATCTGTTCTACTGTAATAGAAATATCCACCACTATATCGCTCGTATGAATTTGTAACCATTGCATGAGAAGTTTCAATAACTCTGTCTGTTATTGAATAAGAATAAAAGTAGGCAGGTGAACCCATTTCTGCCTTTTCTTTCATAAACAAGTGATTTGGTATGCACAACGGTGAAAATTGTATCTCTTTATAAAGTGTTGAAATGTTTGTATCTAATTGACCTGCCAATTTCTGCCAAACAATCTTTCCATCCATAAAGATTGCATTGTGGTAATTCCCATTATAGAAAACATCTTTATGGTCTTTACCGTTGTAGAAAATTCTTGCACTCTGTCTACCCATTAGTTCACCACCACTTCGCCTTGAATAAGATAGATAACATTCTGTTTCCAATTAGTAGGCAATGTTTTAACAGATTGCACTCTTAAACCAAACTCATGTTCAATTTCAGTACCTATGCTTGTGCTTATGCTCTGCACCGTACTTTCAATCTGTGTCTGAATATCAGTAGGAAATTCCTTTTGCACTTCTTCTGCATCAGCAGAATAGTTATCTCTTAGTGCCTGTATGCCTTTTATTTCACGATTTAAGACACTAAAAGCCTTTGTGCTATATCCTTTACCTTCATCATCCAAAACATAGCATTTTACCGTATCTTTGCCACATTCAATATAAGGTAGTCCGTTTGTATCAGAAGAAAAAGGTACAAACTCAATATCCTTTACATTATTTAAGATATTCTCTGCTACACTTCTCTTAACATCATCACTCATTCCATAAGTGAACATATTGGCTTGAATAATGTAATTGTTTTCACCTGTTCCTACAGATATTCCTTCTTCATTTGCAGATTTTCTAATCGTAATCTTATCAATAGGCTTAACCACATAATCTTGATAATCTACTTTTTTGTAGTAGCCTATAACTTCTGTGTTTGTACCGCCTTCTGCTCTACTGAAATTCTGCAAATATCCGGGATATGAATACTGACCGTTTGGCACTAATATACCGGGAAAAGCACCATAAGCATCTGTATCTGCATTTGTATTGATAGTACGATACTCAAAATTACCGTCACGGTTGATAATTCCACATACACCATTCAACTGACAAATAGCTTTAATCATATCTAAAGCACTTAATGTCTGTGGCAAGTATTTCTCTGTAATGGAAACTCTGTCATTTAATAAGGAAGTTTCTTCTTGTTCAATGTCCAATTCTGCGAACAATCTCAAACGCAAATTCCGTATTGTAATAGGAAAATATAGGTTTTTGTACCATTCAAGCATATTCTTTTTGCCCTTTTTGCATAAAACATCATAGGCAACAATCTTTTTGAATGTTCTGTTTGTTTGCTTTTCACAACTATCCACATAGCCATGAAACAAAGGTATTTCTTCCGTATCATCCGTCTTTATAGCAACTTCGACATACTTTCCTACTACATTGTCTGGAATACCATTGATAATTACCGAAAACTGACTTGCGATACATCCTACAAACTCAAAGTTATTTCCTGTCATTAGACTTTCTTTAAGTGACATACTTTCTGACCATATGCGGTCATTACCAATAACCATATTCAATGAAGGAATACGAATGATAAGGTCCTTGTGTACGCTATCATTTCTGTATGCTTTTTTTACTACATCTGATACATTCATTTAATCACCTGCCTTAATATCCAATAAATGCAAGTCTGATAGAATTGTAATGAATAACGCCGCCATAATTTCCATACATTGTAGGCTTAATATCCGGCATATACATTTCTTGCGTTACATAATCGTCATATTCAGGTACATATACAGTGACATTTGCTTTTCTCTCTGCAGGATTTGTAAACTTAATATTACTCATAAGTTCTGCAAAATCTTTGTTTGTAAGCATGGCCGGAGTTTCAAATTCTACTTTAATAGGAACATGCGGCAAAGCATTTCTGTGTAATACACCGTCTGCATCACGATAACTGTCAAGATCCTGCACGTTTGCATATGCACTAAATGAATTTGCCTTAATGAATTTTTTGGCAGATATTGTATAATCGCCAACTTTAATTAAATACCCTGCGTATGCCATATTATTACCCCACAAAAAAGGGAAGGTGTTACCCTTCCCTAAATCAATAACGGTCTGCCTGTTCTGTTTTGTGATTCTCTGTTAGACCTAACAACGCTTTGTGCTATCTGTCCGTCTGTAATACCAAATTCCTTGTCTGCAATTACCTGCAGCAAAGAAATAGCTGTATTCAACAAACTAGCTTGTGTTTCACCGGTTGTATAAACTGCATCTGCAATACCTGTGATTTCTTCACCACTTGCAACTGCTGATTTACCGCCAATGGTTCCCATAAGTTCTGGTACACCATTTTCACCGGCTGTAAAGATAGAAGCACTACTGATAAATCCACCATCAAAGAAATGTTTTATTATTGGAAGTTTAATTGAAGTAGGAATAGAAATTCCTGCTATCTCTCCTACCAGACTCATAACTTTTAATAAAGGTGAATATCCTTCTAAACAGTTGTTTATGAAACTTTCAATAACATAAATCATATTATTCAATCCACTAATCAAAGCATTTCTGATATATACAATGTTGTAATTAAAATCTTTGATAAAGTCTTTAAACCATACACTTAAATCGTCTGCTTCAAGCATAGGTTTAATGTATTTATCATAAATTGCAGAAAAACCATATAAGCCAAAAGTTTCAAATAATTCTTTTATTGCATCACCTATTGAAATACATATATCTGCAATTTTTGATTTAATATCATTGTATGCTGTACCTATTGCTAATACTTGAATTTGTAGCCAATCGGCAGGTCCTTCATATCCACCGAAAACTTCAGAGAAAAATCCGCCTTCACCGAACCAATGGAAATCAATATAGTTTGAATCACCTGTTAAACCATATCCTATTGCATTGTATAGTTTTGTAGCAAAGTCAAATATTTCAATAGTCTGAAGAATTGCATTTAATTGAGTTGTTACAAATTCACCAAATGTATCATATCCGGTGAATACTGTTTTGAAGAAATCTTCCCATGTAAAATCAGTATAAATGCTATCACCGGTAATAAGTTCACCGATTTTTTTGCCAAGATTAAATCCACCTATTGCAGCAAGTACGCCACCAAACAAACCACCCAACAATGCTTTTCCGGGTGCAATGAATGAGCAAGCCGCGAAAACTGTTACAAGTGCTGTTTCAAGTGGTGCCTCTTTGAATGAACCCGCCCAAACGTCTAACGCTGCATTGAACAGTTTAGAGAAGAAATTTGTACCTGATTTAAAAATCTTTTTCCATTCAATTCCTTTAAGGAATTTGCCGATTTTTCTACCTATATCTTCCCAATCAACATTATCAAGTAATTTCGATCCGAAATCAAAACCTGCTACAATAGCATTTGAAATATCATCACCAACAGCAAACCATCTTCCAGCTTTCAAATCATATAAAAAGTCACTAATCCAATCCTTAATAGGTTGTAATGCCTTCTTAATCTTTTCAGCATATTCAGCAGCCTTGTTTCTCGCTCTTTGTAACGCTTCTTCCCAAACACGTTCATATTCATCAACTGCTGCCTGAATTTCATTTGACAAATCAATCATACCGCTTGCACCACCTGCACCACTTGTTTCAGATGTGGTAAGGTTGTTTAATTCATCAAAACCTTGCAACTGTTTTTTGAGTTTTTGTGCTGCGTTTCCGGCACCGTTTAAAGCATCTTCGGTTCCTTCTAATTCATCATTTAAGTCCTCTGTAGCACCAACACCTCCGGAAATACCATCCATAATGTTTTCAAGCCAATTTTCACCATGAATTTGAATACCGATAACCTGTAAAAGATTAGTTAGTGCAATAATCAAACCATTTATAAACGGTAATGCTTTTTGCATAATAGGAATAAAGATAGATCCTAAAACTCTGCCTAAGTTCTTTACCTGCTGTTGGAAAATACGATATTGGTTAGCAACTGAATTGATTGTGTTAGCCTGATCGCCCCATGCTACCTTTGTATTCTCTAACAAAAGTAACAAACGTAATTGCATCTTTTCAGCTTGTGACATAGCAGCAACTTTTTTAGTTATATTTAATGTTGCAGCCTTTTCTTGCAATGCTGCGCTTGTAATGTCAACGCCATATTTGTAAACGGCCCTGCTCTGCCCGACAAGTGCAGAAGTAAGATTTCCCATTACAGTTTCAAGGTCTATGTTTGCTAATGATGATAAGTCTGCGGATAACATAGACAATGCTTTTTGTGTATTCAAAGAAGCATCACCAAGCAAACCTACAGAGTTTGTAATTGCACCTACTCTAGCTTGGAAATTCATCAACTGATTAGGATCAAGTCCTAAGTTTGTAGAACCGCTTTGTGTTAGCTGTCCCATAGCACCGATTTCATAACCGGTCATTTTGGTAGTAAGTTCATTTAGCTTTTTCTTAAAACCATTTACATATGCTTCTGCACTTGCTTCACCATTTTCACCTTGCTTTGCTGCAAATTCAGTACCCATCTTATCCATTGTTACATTCCAATAGTTGAATGTTTCAACGTAATTCATAGATGATTCAACCGATTTCCACATAGATTTTATTCCACGCACAACCAAAAAGTAATTTGCATAGAATTTACCAAATGCGGCTGCAAGGCTAAATGTCTTTTGACTAGCTGTACCTGCAAACAAACTAAAACGTCTTAAACCTTTGTTTACTGTGTTTGTAGAAGTTCCAATTCCTCTACTTTGTGCTGCTAAATTTGCAAGTGCCTGTGTCATAGCGACAACACTTCTTTGTATTTTTGGAACACCAGATAATGATGTGAGCATATCTCGAAGTTCTTTTGTTATCAATGGCATATTCTGTAATGCCCTTGAAACGCTCACACTTCCAAATTTACCAACTGCATCTGACATAGCCTTGACTGCTACAGCTTGTGTTGAAACTTCGTTTAATTTGGCAAATGCGTTTGTTATCTGCCTTAAACCACTTGCAGTTCTATCAAGATTTCCAGTATTTATAGTTCCAAACTTTGCAATATTTCTTGATAATCTTGTAAAATCAGCAGTCTTTACACCACTATTGTTCAAATTAACCATAGCTTGTGAAAGTGTATTAACGCCATTAGCAAGATTATTTAAACTTGAACCATTTATACCTGATAATGCAGTATCTATTTTTGTAAGACTTTCAACAAGCCTATTCAACGCATTAGCTGCAGCGGTAGAGTTCGATTTAATTTTTATCTCTAAATTATCAATTTCCATATAGCACCTCCTTTTTTGCATAATAAAAAAGCGGCAAGTTTAATTTACTCACCGCTTTGTTTTTCAAGTTCAAAATTCATTTTCATAACTTCCAACTGTTTAAAGAATAAATCGACTTGTTTTGATTTTTCTTCTTCTGAAAGTTCTTTTTTGTTTTCAAATAAAGGATATGGTTCTTTAGGAAATTCAAACTTTTTGCCATCAGTAGAAAACATATTACCAATAGTACATTTAATAGCATCTGAAAAATAAATACCTTGAATATAATTCATTGTATTTTGTAATTGCATCTGCTTTTTTATTCTGTTTTCTTCTGCAATAATATATGGTCTTATTTTTCTAGGATTAAGTGTCCAAAAAACCGCTTCTGAAATGCCTATTTCCAATGCTTTAGGTAGCCATTCCATTCTAAAGTGATTTCTTAAATTCTCACCTTTTTTCCATATATTATCTACTTGCTGACTTTCGCTTTTCTGCTGCTCTGCGGAGCCTCCTCCTCCTTGTTCTCGGAGATTGCGCGAAAAAAATCAGATTCGTCAAGCATTTCGCTCATAACTTCCATAATATCTTTAAGTGCTTCTGTAATGTCACCACTTTTCAAAATGTGCTGCTCTAATTCTTTACCTGCAACTTCTTTTGTGGTGTCCATACAACTAGCAACGTATGCTCTAAGTAAAGGCATCTGACCTGTTTTTGAACCAAGTTCAATTCCCATTTCCTGCAAATCAGACATCATGTTAAAATCAAATTCTTTTGCTTTATAAATTCTTCCATTTACTGTAATTGTTTTCATATTCTTTTACCTTTCCTATTCATAAGAATAAACAAATATTAGGAAAGGTGAGGGCATTTCTGCCCCCACCATAACCTTGCTACATTTTTTTAAGAAACAGCTACCTTTGTATCAGTACCGATATACTCATCAAGGGTAAGAGTAAACTCAACTGTCAAAAGGCCATTCTGGTCAAAAGCCGGCATAGGAATAACCTGCGGAGGCTGTGCTGCAACGAAGAAAGACTGTGCCAATGTGGGATGTGAAACCTGAAACCACATTCTCAAAGAGTTTTTCTGTGCTGTGTTATAAGCCTCAATAAGATTAAGCCATTCTGTAGCTGTTTCATCAGTATAGTTGACAGTAACACTCCAAGTACCGCCGGAAGTCTGTCTACCTGCAACCGAACGCTCTGCCAAATCTTCCAAAGCAGAAGCGTCAATGGTTTCTGCTGATAATGTAATACCTGCAATAGAGTTAATTCTATTTAACAGAGTAAAAGTGCTAGGCTTTGTATCAGCTAAATTTTCAACTCCATAGGACAATGTTACGCCTAATGTAGATAAACCTGCTAACATAATTAAATACCTCCTTATAAATTAAAAAATGTCGTTGCAACCAAATATTCGTTGACAACGACTAACAGACCTGTAATATGTATTTCCATTCTCAAACGAAGGAAATACGTTTATGTTGAATTTCAATTTCTTAAATTCCAACATTATTACTTTCATTATTTCTTTTGTTTCTTCCTGACTTGTATCAGCTATAACCTCTACCTGCATGGTATATGAAACACCGTTTATTGCATCACCGGTAATGTCTTTGCCGATTTCATTTGCAGGAAGTTCGTGAATGTAAACGGTAGGATAAATAGGATCACCTTGATTTCTGTCAGATGTAGTGAAATTTATTTTTGGATATTTGTCTTTCAACTTCTTTAAAGCATTGACCTTTACCCTACTGTAAATCTTTGTTTCAAGGTCAAAAACCCATGAATTATCAATCAAGTCTTAAACACCTCCAATGCAATAGCACCTATCTGATTTATCATTTCCTGTTCTGCCTTATATAATGGAAGCAACGGTTTTTCACCTTTAGATGTATGCCAATTACCATTAAAATCCTTATAATGCCATTGACTTTCAAAAGCATGACCGTAGGTATTCAAACTACCTTGTACAATTCCAAAAGCAGCACCACGCGGATCTGTATTCCAACCGGAACCAAATTCAGCCATTAAAATAGGACTAACATCAGCAGAATGTATTTCATCACCTTTTGTGAGCCATTCCACATGAAGTAGTCCTGTATTACTCATAACTAAAATTTCTTCTATTCCGTTTTCAACATCATTTATTTTCTTTGAGAAAACAATGTACGGTCCATATTGGCCTGTATTTGATTGTGCTACAGTAATTCCTAATTGATACAATCTGTCACACAAAGTTCTGCACTTATCATCAAGGCTTCTCTTGTATGCTTCCACTTCTTTTATGGCATTTTGAATTGAATTTCTGGAAAGTGTACAGTTTATAACCATATTATCACTTCCTTTTCCTTAAATAATAAGAAGTTTCATTCAATTCTTCATCCATAACACCGTCTACAGTGTATTCTGCTGTGCTATAATCAATATCACCGTCTGTAGGTAAGTTTTTGCGCCAAATAAGTGTACCATTAGGAAAATCAATAAGATTTCCATTATCGTCTTTTGCACTTTTTGACAGTACAAGCACAGCAAAATTATTACTGTTATCACTACCCCATGCCCTTGTAATTGCATCTTCCAACTGTGAATTTATGCAACCACCAAAGCCAACAGCATCAGAATAAGTATTTACATATTCACCTGTTTCAACCGGATATTCTTCGCCTGTTTCTTCGTCAATATCATAAATAATATCTCCGTTTTCATCACGCTTATATTCCGGTGTCTTTCCGGTAGGAATAACATATTTCATTTTCTGCCTGTTGCGTTGTAGTGCGATCATAGTTTAATTCCCCTTGTCGATACTGTCTGACTTGCTTTTCAGTACGTCTATTGCGTTTACAATAGCTTTTGGAATTGGTACTCCCATAAGACCGGCATTTTCAACTATGGAAATAATCTCATTCAATAAGAATGAAATAACAACTGCATCTCTAATAAAGTTTGTACCCATTACCATGTCTAATCTAACACCGATATACACAAAAATGAGTGCAACACCTTTCTTACACAGACCTCTCCACCAAACATTGCTATTCAAAGCACCTGTTTCAGTTTTTTGGCTATTCTTAAAAAATGCAGATACAATAAAACCGGTAACAATATCAATTCCCATAAAAATTACAAGTGTAGAGAAGCCGGCATCCCAACCACCAAACAAACTTGCAACCGTTGACAAAGCAACACCCAGAACAGAGAAAATGCTCCATTCTTTCATAAAACGTCAACTCCTTATTTTTAAAACACTTTTACAAATGGTAGTACGTCTGCAAAAATAGAAGCTGATATGTATGCGTTCTCATACACTCTTGAAATGTTCTTTTCCTGATGTGAAACTTCACCCTCTGCACCGATTTTCATATACAAATCAACTACAGCCATAGCGATTGTAGCTAAGTTTTTTGAAATATCGTCTTTTATTCTTGTTTCAGAAAAATAAGAAGGATAATTTCTTGCAGAAACATATTTCTCGATTGCAAAATCAACAATCATTGCGGAAGGAGTTACGCCTTGCAATTCCTCAATATCGCTCAAATATTCAGTTGCTTTTGCTTTCACTTTTTCCGCAATGTCGCTGTACATAGCCTATTCCTCCGACTTTGTATTCTTTGTTGATTTCTTTTCCTTTGTTTCAGTTTTTTCAACCTTAACAGGAATTTCTTCTTTTGCAGTACCGGCAGGTACTTCTGTACCCGCCGGATAAATTTCACCATTATAGTTTACTGTGTAAGGATATTTCATGCCTTATCCTCCTTTAAACTACCTCGATTACATATGTGCTATCCATGTTCTCATAAGAAGGAAGAACAATTTCGGAAGCTGTGGTAGATGTGATTGCAGGAGGTCCGTACTCTGTCTTTACTGCAACTGCAATACCCTTTCCATAGATAGTTACATCAACGTTTGCAACCTGTCTGCCGGTTCTTTCTTCTGGTGTGGTACCAAATACGGTTTTGCCAAGTGCGCCTTCAGGAAGCAATGTAACCTTGTTATTAGGATAGAAATACTGCTCGTTACCATCATCATCAATGTACATCTTGTCATAGATAACAATAGTAAGACCGGTTCTAGCCTTAATAACAGACTTAACATTCTCGTCAGTAACCTCGATTACTGCGGTTGCGTTCTGCGCAAGAATGTTATTTCTAACCTGATCGTTATTGAGCAAATACTCAAATGTGTTGCTGTTCATCAAAGCATATTTAGCTGCTCTACCCAACTTTGCAAGTGCTTTTCTTGCATTGTTCAAATCGGTAATAGGCTTTGAAGTAGCGGTTGCAGACCAAACTGCTGTACCCTGATTCTTGATATAATGCTTTGCAGCATATGTACCGTCGGGATCATAGTCATAAGCGTAATTTACACCGTCAGACTGAATACCGATAACAGGATGACCGTTTACAGTAGCCAAAAGGCTCATTCTCATTCTTTCAGGTACTACTTCTGCACCTGCTAACAAAGCGTTGGTATCATCATATACGCTAAGTAATGCTGATTCCAAGTAAGGATCGTTAGCATCCTTAATTCTGTCGATTTCCTGTGCATCTTCCTCTGTAATAACCATCTGCTCGCGGAAAAATGCCATCTGTGTCTTTTCTTTCTTTAAACCTTCTCTTGCACGAATGGTAGGAAGTGCATCAAAGTTTGAAGGAGCAAGGCTAACAGCCAAACCTTTGTGTGTCTTAATCCAAGACAGGTCAAGTCCCTGCTTCTTTACTTCCGGGAACCAATTTAATCCAAGATAAGGAATCTGATTGCTTGCGTTCTCTGTAGCTGCAAGCGCAATAGATTTACTATTTACTACTTCACTAACTAACATAGTTTTCTACCTCCTTATTCAAAAACAACCATAGGCAAAGCCTTGATAACTGCTGCATCATAAGTAATGCCGGAATGATCCTGTGCAATCTTCTTGTCAATATAAGCCTTTTTCAACAAGGTACCCTGTGGTCTGTCTGCTTTAACGTCATGTAACAAAATACCAACAACAGAAGCGGTATTATCTACAACACCTGCAGCACCGATAGGTGTACCTGCCTTAACAACTCCGCCTGAAACACCGGAAAAATCCAATGTCATAGCAATTCCTTCAAAAGGTTTTCTTTTTAAGATAACTACGTCATTTCCATAAGTTTCTGTGCTAAACTGCATATTACTCATTTTTCTACCTCCTTAAACATAATGAGAAATAACACCTGAAGAATTTTCTTCAGATTTATTACCGTATAATTTTGTGGCAATCTTTTCAGCATCACTTAACTGATTGTCATTGCCACCTGTACCGCCGCTAGGATGTGACTGTCCTTTTGCAATTTCCTGTTCCTTTGCATTAGCAGCCGCAATTTCCTTGTCAGCGATTATTTTGCCAAGAGCGTCATAATCAAACTCACCGGTTTCTTTCACAACACTTTCAGCTTGTTCCGCTGTAATGTTGAATTTCTTTGCTACAGTTGCTTTTTGTTCTGAAATTCTCTGCTTTGTTTCAAGTTCTGCAATCTTGCTATTTGCAGCTTCCAAAGCCTTGTTTGCCTTTTCAACATCTGAAAGGCCCTGCTCATTCATAGCGTCAATCTGTCTTTGAAGTTCGTCTGCCTGACTAGCGCGGTCTTTATACTTTGCAACCTTTGCCTTTTCAGTAGCAACTTCTGTGTTGTTCTGATTTAACAGATTAGTAATTTGCTCGTCTGTCGCATCTGGAAACAGTTTCAATACATCTTCTCTTGTCATTTTTACCTCTTTCTATCACACGCTTTTGTTACCGCAGGTCGCTCCTGCTGTGATTGCTATTTACCGCATAGCTGCAAAATTTTATATTAAAAAAAGACACATTACTGTGCCTTTTCCTAAACATATTTAATAGTGCATCTGCAATTTATGATTTCCTTTGCATCTGCACCCATACTTGTATCTTTTGGGTACATCATAAGACTTTTCCCAACTCTAAAAGGTTCTTTAATAGGAATTGTATTCCCACCAACCTCTAAATGAGTTTTTCTCTCTTTTTTGTCACGAACATCTATCCATGACTTCATTGTTTTACCTTTGTTTATAGCTTCCATGTACTCAACATGATTTAGGCAACTGTTAGCTTCGTTTTCAGAAATATAAACAACTCTGTCCATTGACAAAAAGTATTCATCATCAAGATTTCTAACAGTGTTTGTGATTATCTCACTTGCTGCAAGTGCTATATATTCATCAATCAGATTGTCATAATCGCCATATTCAAGGAAAACGACTAAATATCTGTCAACTAATTCCTCTGTAAGATATTCAACGTCTACTTCTTCACTTTCAATCATCACTAAAATAAGTGACATAATATACAGAATTATTCTTTCAATATCTTCCGCAAATTTGATACGGTTCTTTATCTGAATATCAGATAAGTCCATTTCCGAAAAATATTGAGCATATGGAAGGCTTCTTCTTTCTCTGCCTAAATTGCTTAGTTCGTCAAAAGATAAAAGTTCCATACTACATATCCTCTAACAACTGTTTTGCTCTTGCTTCCTGCTCGTCTGCATTTTCAATACTAGGCCAAACAATATCTATATATTCTTTTGAAAGCAAATATACCTTTTCAGCATCACCCCAAAGTGCCACTGTCTTAATAGCAACCAAAGGATGTATTCCACATTCCTTTAAATACTGCAAAGCCTGACATTTGATAATCATGTTGTCAGTAGGTGAATGATTTATTTGAATATCGTAATCTTTTCCTGTGATAGGGCAATCATCAGGTCCATTGATAACCTTGATTGTATTCAAAGCAACATTACAAAAATGTTTCTCTGCTTCTGATACAAAAGGATCTTTCAACTTTGCACGATTTTTACTGAAATCCCATCCATTACGAAGTTCTACAGCACCTTGCGTATCACCACCTGTATTTCCTTGCTTATTAGGAATTGCAGAAATGCTCAAAGCATTATTCCACAAATCTTCCTTTGCAACCTGTGTTTCAGTCTGGTTTAACTGTGTATCTATAATATCGAATGAAGCCTTGTTATCCTTGTTATTGGTTTTTAATGCAATAGCACCGGTTTCACTTATTTTTTTGATTGAATCTTCGTCAACCTCACAGTTTGTAAACACCATACAGAATTGAACAAACTGTTCTACGCTATCCATTCTGTTAGACTGCATATTGTTCAATGCGTCTAAAATGTCAATAACAAGTTCAATATCTGAAATTCTTGTTGAATTGTTAGGATATTCAACAATAGGGATGTCACCGTATGTATGTAATTTCCAACTTCCCGGAACAACCTTTGAATTTTGGATTTTACATTCATAACTGCTCATATAACACTGATAATATGAATTGTTATCAGCATCTTTAAGGTCCTGCACTGCCATTAAAGGTTCACCGGTAATGGAAGAATACAAAATAACTGTATTCAATGGTGAAGGCGTTACAATTCCAAACGGTACATCACTATTTTTTGTTTTACTGAATATTCCCTTATATCCAAATCCGACTGCTGATTGCCATTCACCACAAGTAATATCTCTTGTCTGCTTGTTTGCATCTTTTAGATAATCGTTGAATTTATCAACAGCCTTATTGATTGTTTCTTCATCAGTTCTGGAAATGCACTGAATAGGTTCACCAAAAGTCTGTGCAACCTTAAACTGTACAATTTCGTAAGCATGGTTCTCCACAATCGTATTGCAAATATCATCACGAACCAACTTTGTACGGTATCTAATCGGCTGATCGCCTTTGTAATAATTCCATAAATACCTAATTGGTTCTCTATTTACGTTCAAAGCCTTAATAGCTTCTGCACAAGCTAACACCGCATTGTCTGGTGTAATAACCGTTGCGTTAAACTGTGCAATTTTTCTACCATAATTCCCTTTTACAATATCCTGAAAAGCAACTCTGTTTGACATAATTATTCCACCTAACAAATAATCAAGCCGGAAGAAGTTTTTCTCTCCGGCCTTTTCTCATAGTTGATATATTGTGTTGCAGGCACATAGGAAATCAACTTAAAGCAGTTCCTACATAAAATCTTGTGCATTGTATTATCATCAACATTTGCAGTAGTCAAATAATAATTGCATCTAGGGCAATGTATATTTTTTCGTTTCTTGTTATTACCCATACACAAAACTCCGCAAAAAAGCACCTAACAAAACGCTAGGTGCTGTGACAATTCATTTTTTCAATTTACACGCTAACACCAAAAAAACGGACAAAACGGACAACTTTTAAGATTTTTCCAAAAATCTTTCGTACATCTTTCGTACACTGTCCTCTGAATTACCGCCACCCATACGCATAGCAATGTTTTTCCATGTCATATTTTTCAAAACTCTCATATCAATAATTCTGCGAATATGGCTGTCATTTATTGTAGCTATAAACTGTTCTACCTCATTTGTTTTTTCAAGAATATCGTCTTTCAAAATTTCAAGAGTTGTTTTTCTTGTATAAAGCAATGTCTTTTTTCTTGTATATTCCGGATATGGAAAACCTTCAATGTTAAAAGATTGGTTTCCACCGTCACCACCTATAACTTTATCCTTAACGCTGCCTTCTTCTTCTACTTTCGCAATCTGTCTTTCAAGTTCATATATTTTTTCTGTCACTTCTTCGATTTCTTCTCTCAAAGATGTATACTGACTTAAAATTTCTTTGTTTATCATTTATCTTCTCCTCCAAAACGGATTAACCATTGACGTTATAGTTGCTTCTTTTCTAGCACCTGTCATTCTTATAGCGAATGTTGCAAAGCAGTCAGGTACATCATCATGCGGATTTTTACCGGAAACTGAATATGTACATAACTGTGTTATCATTTGTCCATAATCTTCTTTTGGGGAATACTGTGACCTATCCTTAAACAAAATGTGTTGCATAATCCAACTAGAACACTGAAATATCCTTGCTTCTTTATTTGTTTCAGTAGGTGTAGCTGTTATATTGCATATCCACCCTTTATCCTTAACACGTTTATCAACTTCTAAAGAAACTCTATCGCCTCCCATATTACTTTCAAAATCACAACTCTGCATCATATGATTTACAATTAGGCTTGCACTATTTTCATACTGAAGTTCATAATCTGCATCATTGTTACATATAGCAGCTTCGCAATAATAATCATCACCATATCTGTAAAGCACAGGTAAAACAAAGTAGTCTGTTCCTTTACCTTTTGCGTCACATTGGCCGATTATTTCATCAGGTTCCTTTTGTGGTAATGATATATACCGCCTTAATTTATCCTCTGGAATCAAAATTCCTTCACGTTCAATAGGTTCATTCTTGTACAAGCACTTGTAAGAAACTTCATCCATTATCTTTTCTTGGTCGTGATAAAATTCAACCGTAAATGGATTTATGTCAAAAGCAAAATTGCTTTCGCCTGTTTCCGGATTTATGTCCGGTACGGAAATAAATTTGCATCTAGGATTATCTTTGTATGCTTCTTTTATCCTGCCTATAACATCATGCACAGACCATCTAGTTGCAATATGTATCTCTTTCGCACCGTCTTTTTTTCGCTGTCGTGCATCTACTGCATAGATATTCCACAATTTATCTAGCGTGTTTATGTTCAAGGCCTCCTCTATACCGCCAATCAAATCATCACATAATAGGTAGCCATGTTCGGAAACACGCACTTTGCCGGCATTTTTTGCGCCGACTGATGTACACTGTACATTTGCAAAACTCTTAAACTTGCCTATGTTTATCTGCTCTAATTTTGCGTTGGTACTTGAAACTCTTAATTTTGGGAATATCTCATGCCATGTGTATTCATCCGGGTTCGTAAGAATGTCATACACTCCACCGTAATACATTCTCGTAATGTCACCGGAATGTGAATAAAACAAATTTGCATCTTTATTAAACCAACCACATAACCCTGAATGGAAAAACATTTCTAATGTTGATTTACCAACTCCCGGCGGCATTGATATTGTAAGAATGTCGATTTTATCATCAAGCATATCTTGCAGTGCTTGTATCAAACCGATTTTCATAAAACATTTTCTTCTAGGTTCGTAATACCTATCTTCTTTATCCCTATTCTTTTCCAGATACAAAAGATAGCTGTCTAATACTCTGTTTTGTGCTTCAAACAACAACGTATTCCAATACAACCGGTCAAAATCATCATTGACATACTTTGCTAGTCTGTCACACCATTCTTTTACAAATCCACTAACCTTAAAAGCTAATTCACGCTGATCCGGTAAATCTTCCAACAAGTAATATGCTTCTGAAAAGTATTTCAAAAGCAAATCATAACTAGGTTCCTTCTTTACCTGCTTATTCAGCTTTTCGATTATGGACCTATGTTCTTCTAATGTAGACAAAAAAATGCCACCTCCTCTGCATAAAACAAAAGAAGTGGCATCCCACTTTTAGCCATATCCACTGATATGTACCATTAAAATCTTATTAAACTGTTTTCTCTTTATGGCTTGTAATCTTTACACCGTCTTTCACAGGTCTTATCGTGACCGTAAAGCCTTCTGAAATAAGTTTTGCTATATTTGTCTGTTTGTCAGAAATAAATGCCTTAATTTGGTTTATAGCTGTGTTGTCAGCCATATTATCCCTCCCTTAAACAACTCATTTTCGTTTTTATGTGTTCAATGTACATAAGTGCATCAATCAATTCTTCTTCCAAATACTCTATTTTTTCAATATCTGAAAGAGAATTGTTTTCCTCTAAAGTCTGTCCATATGTCTTAATTCCTTTTGCTCTTTGTCTGTTGTACATTGCAGTGATATTATCCCAATATGTATTCATTTATTTCTCCTGTTTATCTTTCGTTTTCTCTGAATGTCTGAATTGACATTCTAACATTTCCGTAACTCTTGTTCTTTCGCGCTTTATTCCATGACCGTCAAAGTTTAATTCACAACATAAAAAATTCTCACACTTTGAACATTCATCATATATATCCCTATTTCCTAATCTCATACGCTTATCCTGTAATAAACTCTGAATGTGGTAAACTCTCTATCCACCTGCAGAAGTCTACCCATTCTGGAAGTCTGTGGTTCTTTCTTTGAGAATAGATTGTTTTAAGCTGCCTATAATTAGTTGTCATTCTTGCAGTTAATTTGAAACCACATGGATTTGAGTAAAGCAACCGCAAATAATCTTCTTTGTCTTTAGTTTCGTTGTACCGGTCCCTTAACTCATTCATAATAGCTATGATACGTTTGTCAGTGTATTCGATATATTGATTATCTAAATCGAAACTTGCTATACGGTGCATTGTACTCTGGCTAGAAACAAAATCAAAAAAGTGATACCGTTCTGATTCTGTCCACGCCTTTACAGTAAATGTTAAATCAAACTGTGCGATTATACCTGTTAAAAATTGGTCGTGGCCGGAACCTTTATCACTCTTTGCTAAAGTAAGAGTTCTGCTTGTAACATCACAATCAACCTTGTCTATATCCGTTGTCATTGGATATTTACTTGCTTTGACTGATTCGTACAAACCATATACTTTTACATTATCTATCATAGTTTCACCTTCCATTTAGCGTATGTAGTAGGACTTGAACCTACAACCTATCGGTTAACAGCCGATTGCTCTGCCATTGAGCTATACATACTTAAAGCTGATATAGGGACTTGAACCCTAAACCGTCTGATTACAAATCAGGTACTCTACCGATTGAGTTATATCAGCACAATAATTGCTATGCAGCAGCCTTGTACAAACCAAAAGCCATATATAGCCAAACTTTAAACTTTATCAAGGATTTTATAAAACTTTGTTGTTTAAAGGTTATTCCTTATTCTTTAATTTAAAATTAGTCTTTGAATTTTAAATTTTGAAAAATGAGTTTTAATCTTTAAACTTTACAGTCAAAATTGGCTCCAGTCATAAACTGTAGAATATATGTTTTTATTAGCCCAATAAACACATTTATATTGCAGTTTCTTTTTGATTATACAGGTTTAAACTGCAAAACAACCTGTTGGCTATAGTTTATGGTTTTCGCTACACAGCAATATAAATCTCTTAATACTCTACTGTAATTTCAGTAATTGCGTTGCTAACTGATAATGCAGCATCTACTTCTGAAGTGAAACTGTCAACAAAAGATTTGATACATTCCATTTGACCTGCAACGTTAATAGGATCAATGAAATCAAATTTATTGTTTTCAATGTAATCGTTCATAGCCTTCTGGAAATCCTCTGTTACTGTCTTTCCTTCTTTTGCCCCAAATAATCCTGTGACATACTGCTCTGCCTTATCTGTAAGTTTATCACCGTTCCTATTCAATAGGTCTGTTTTACATCTGGCGTACTGCAATGTAATTTCCTGCAAAAGTTCTTTTTCAAAGTCCATTCCATGATTTTTCATTTCAATGGCTTCTGCTACCGTATACTTAATACCGGCAATCTCAACCTCTGTCTTTGCATTGGATAATACCACCGCACGCTTAATAGCTGCTCTACGTCTAATCAAATCTGTAATCTTCTGGTAGTCAATCTTTATCAATTCAGCATAATCTTCAACCGTATGGCCTTCGATTTTCTTATTTGAATGTTTATTGGTTGCACAGAATGTAGAATTTGAAATATTATTCATAATTCTGCTATCAAGGACTTTTAATTCCGCTAGTGCTTTGTGTACGTTCATTTTTTCAGTTGTCATTTTACCTTTCCTACCTTTCCTTTCCATTTTCGGAAACGCAGACACAAGGATTCGAACCTTGACACCCTTTTCAGGTGGACAGATTAGCAATCTGCTGTGTTACCTTTACACCATATCTGCATATTATGGTTTACGGTGTAGCAATCACCATTCTAGGAGGTAAACCAACCCCTGTTAGCCTTGTAGGTGACTAACGAACCTGCAGTACATCATGGTGCCTATTGCTTATAGGCCATAGAGAGAAGCGGATTTGAACCGCTGTCTTTATCTTATTCCTAAGATAACGCATACCGACCTATGCTATCTCCCTAAAGTAGATATACTCCATCCGCAAAGTACATCTACCTACACCATTTCTTTGTGTGCTAGGTGCTTAACACTCTCAACTATTCGTTGATAATACCACCGACCTGTCTTTCACAGGTCTTAACTGTATAATCCAAGTGGCTAGAAAGGAGGACACATCTAATGTGTGCCTATCGAAACAGAGTGGCAACACTCTAGGTAATTATCCCTTTTTTGTTTTTGGAAATTTTTTAAAATTTCTGCCAACCGTATTCTTCGTCAGATAAATATTTATGACGTACCCTATATCTCTCTACCTTTTCTTCCTCGTACTCTTTGATACAGTTGTAACCCCTAACGTATACCTCATAGTAATAACCTTTATTGTTTTCCCATGTCTTTACTATTACACCTATCTGGTATTCGTCTACTACTACTATGTCACCAAATAAATACTTTGCCATATCACTCACTCCTTTATATGTTATATGGACTTTTTGTTTTTGAGATTGTGGAAGGGACTAAGCCGCCGCCTTTTTCCAGACCTGATAAACCCCCTCCCCCGCCGCCGGAGCTGCCGCCGGTGATCCGTTTTTGTCCCCTGCTGCCGGTCTGCTGCTGCCGGTTTGAATTGTACATAAACCGCGATATTTTAACACAATTCCGCTGTATATCGTGTTAACTATTCGTAAAAGAAAAGTTTAGCGAATACTTGAACATATCCGGAGCACTGCAAACGCCTATAAAATAAGGCTTTTTAAATTGTACACCGTTTTTATACAATTTATATCTGTTTTTGTGGCCTGCTGCCGGTCAAATTGTTGGCAAATTTGGCGCATCTTTTTTACTTTCCAACGCCTGCACCGCGTCACGCGTTACAAGCTGTAAATTAACTGTTGCGCCGCCGCCCCGGTTGCCGTTATCGTTCCAATTATGCTTTTTATTCAATATAGGCAAATAGTGCATTGGATTGACTTTTTTATCCTGCAATAATAAAGATAAGCTGTTTTCATTGTCTTTTATAAAATTTTTGTATAAATCTATGTTTTGCGCACTAACCTCCCCGCGATCCCTTAAATTATAAATATATTGGTCTGTTATACTAGTCATATTTTCAAAAGAATATATACTAAATTCTTGTTTATATTTAAAAGATAATTTTTTTAATATATCATACCATTCTAAAACTTTGTTTATATCATATTTATTTTTTTTATCCGGTAAATATAAATAATTTTTATTAGGTATATATATATTATCTTTTAATTCTAACAATAGATATATCCATAATGATGGGTTTATATCATTTATGTCTATATCATTAGAAACGCAATAATTATATATATAATCATCACTAGCGCTATAAAACGCTTGTTTACTGTCCATTGTCATAATATAGCGCCTCCCGTCGTTTTTTCATGTGATCCGGTCCGGAGTTGGCTCCGGATTAGATGTATTTATATAAATAGCATCTATTTACATTTTTACAACCTTTTTTATATATTTTTTTATATGTTATTTTCTGGAAACAAAAAAATTATATTTTAAGCATAAAAAAAGACCTGCAGCGGCTGCGGGCCTTTTTTCGTTTCTTTTTATTCATTTTCAATTAGATATTTTTCCACTAGTTCATTTATTACGGAATTTACACTTTTACCCGTTGCGCGGATGCGGGCAGCGGTTCCTTTTGGCAAGTTTACATTTACCCGATCAAAATTTTGTTGATACTTCCGGATCGCTTTTTTTGTGTACTCCGGCGTTTTTTTTGCTTCTTTTACCGGCATTTTATCACCCCTTTTTTATATATGATTTATATATAAGCATAATATAGTTTTTTTGTAAAGTCAATATGTATAATTTTTATATATAGTGTATTATATATTTTGCACAATAAAATGTATATATATAGTGTATTATTTTGTTTAATATTCCGGCTTGTAATATGTATATATATGGTGTATTATATAACCATAGCAACAAGAAAACAATAAATAAATGGAGGTAAAATAATGATTGTTTATTGCATTAAAAGCAAGAATAACAGAAAAGATATTTTTACTTTTCAAGATGAAAACGGCACACAAAAAAAAGCTGTTTTCTATTTATTAGAAACTGCAGAAACTATTTTGAAAAAAATGGGATCTGAAAATTATTATATTTCAAAAATGGAGGTATAAAAAAATGTTAGCAACTAAATTTTTATTAGATCCGGCCGACGGTCGAAAGTCATTTTATGGTAAATGTTACGTTATAAAATTAGGCAATTTTTATACGCTGTATAGTTACGACACTGTAATTTCAGAGTATAACGCCGCAACCGGTGAATTGAGAAAAACAAGTTTTTCAGGATATTCACAGACAACCAAAAGACATGAAAAGGCTTTTAATTTATTTATCAAAAATTTATAGGAGGTACTAAACATATGGAAAACTTAAAAGCTATTATTGAAGCAATGAACAAAACAAAAGAAGCGGAAGTTGATGCAGCAAAAAAGGCAAGAAGCATTGACGAAGAAATTTATGCAGTTATTGACAAGCGCCGCGCGGATCGCGCCGGACTTTTTAACACTCCGGATGAAATCAAAAAAAGCCTTGCAGAGTTGCACGAAAAGCAAGCCCGGATCAATCAAACAAGAAACTACTACAATTTACTTTTGCAGGCTTTAAGCGCTGAAGCGATCCGGGAAGCTGAAGCCATGATATGTAATAGCTTGTTATCTAACAAAGATAAAATCGAAGGAGTACCGGCAAGACATAAAAAAGTAAAAAATCTTTTAGATATTTTTGGCAATTGCGGTGTGCGTGCTTATTACAATGAATATTATCATTATATTAACATTTATATGACTAATAACTACAGCGCAAAAGCTGAAGCAAATATATATATAACTTCCGGATATGATGAACCGGTGATCGATTTTGAAACATGCAAAAAAAATTCTGATTATCAATTCAGGAGCCCGGCTGAAGTCGAAAAGCAGTTAAAAAAATTCATTGCAGCACAGTCAAAAATTGAAGCTGAAGAAAAAAAAGCGGCTGCAAAAATTGCAGCTATTAAAGAAGGTAACTATTGTCTAGGCGTTTCTTTTGAAAGCAAATTTTAAAATGGAGGTATAAAAAACATGATTATTTTAGCAAAGAAAACAGATAACAAAAAAACTTGTACCGGGTGTAAATATTTTGCCGCTTGCGGCGATCCGGACCGCGTCACAACCTGCAGCGGTCGCGAACTTGTAAAGCAGGAAACAAAAAAAGAAAATAAATAATTTTTTAAAACCAGACAACCGGCCCCGGCTCCCGTTTTTAGTGTTTATTATAAGCATAACAAAATAAAAATGTTGTGCTTATAAATAAGCGCTAAACGCTTAAAAAATATTATTTTATGGAGGGCGAATAAATGAAACTAGAAACAGTTAAAAAAAATCTTGAAAAGTCCGGTATAATTTGCACTTATAAAATGCTATGTGGTGATACTCCAAAAAAAATTTTGTGCTGTGTTACAAACTACTCCGGGCCATATCCAACAAAAGAAACATTTAATAAAATTGAATTTATAAGAAAGACTGCAAAAGGAAATAAAACAGAGTGCCGCGGATATTATACAGCGGTTTTTATTTATGAATAATTAGGAGGTGTAAAAAATGCTTGTTATTGATGTGTTAAAAATTGCAGACAATGAAAAGGATTTATTTATAATTGATTCTAATAATAATATTTTATGTTGTTGTATGGGGTTTGATGCATCCGGGAAAAAATACAATAATTATGAGGTAAAAAAAATATCTGTAGAAAACAACAGCATTATTTTGGATGTATAGAAAAATGAAAATATTTTTTGTTTGTATGTCCTGTTTTGCTGCCGGTTATATGCTCCGGATTGCTTCCGACTTATCAAACATGAAAAAATAAGTATTTACAAAAAGCATTATATTTTTATATAGTGCTTTTCAATAAGTATTTATTTTATATATATATACTTTACAAGTTACATTTTAATATTTTATAATATTATATTATGGAGGGTAAAACATGAAAAAAGAATTAAAAGAGTTATTAAACAAGGATGAGGCAACGCTTAAAATCAATGAATTATTTGTATTGAGAAAATGGACTTTGCACAAAGAAAGCGATTTTTTAGGCCGTGAAGGCGATTTTTTAGAAATTGAAATGATAAACGATTACGGCATAACCAGAAGTAAATCCATCAGAATAGAAAGCAGAGATACAGCCGGGATCATGGCAGAAATTGAAGAAGCAATGAAAAAAATGATGGATGAATTTAAGAGTAACCTTTTGAGAAGGTTTAAGGGCGGCTTTTTAGATTAAAAAACAGGAGGTCGGAAAAATGGAATACAAAAATTTTGCAATATCAGGAAATGACATTATAATCGAACAACGAATAGAATATGTTGTAGACATCGAAAAATTTACTTTTACTAATTCTGTCGGTTGTGAAATGACATTAAACACAAAATTATATATAACAGAAATAAATGGTTATTGGTCTGTTTTTGTAGGTGCTGACAGTTACGGATACAGGGAAAGTTTAAGCGGTTATAAAATTTCAGACACTTCACTATATAAGCAGATAGAAATATCATTGTTCGAATATTACAACGATCGCATTTTTCAAGATTATATTTTAAATAATGAATAATAAACAAAATTGAATTTTTTTATTTATGGAGGGTTAAAAGATGGAAACAAAAAAAATGAAATTTACCGTAAATTATATTGAAATTAAAAGTAATGAAATTATTGTGCAAAATGAAACAGTAAACAATGGTAGATTGTTACATATTTTAAAAAATGACATACAATTTTTTTACATTGACGAAAACGGCAATACTTTTGAAAAGTCGTTAAAAATTGGTAGTGTTATAGAATGCGACTATAAAATCATAAGCGGATTTTTAAACAATGTAAAAATTTTATAATATTTTTTGCGGGCTGCCACTTTTGGCGGCCTGCTTTTATTGTTTTCAGGATAAACAAAAGAATTATAATTTTATAGTGTTTTTGTGTATCTTGAAAATATAATATATTGTTTTGTGTTTCCCTGCATAGCTGCAGCGGCTTTTTTTGCGTGCTTATTTTCTGCCGGCGATCCGGTGTTGTGGCCTGCTGCCGGTCTGCTTTTATAAGCTGTTTTTAGCTTGTTTTTAAGTCCTTTTTATTGTACATAGCATTTTAAGCGCGTTTTAGGCCCTTTTTAGGCGTTTAGTGCTGCAGGCAATAAAAAACACGTTTAAAACGTTTTGAGCGTGTTTTAGGCTATTTTACAACGTCGCTATGTTACAAGATGTAATATACAACGCAAGCGGAGCCGGCTCCGGTTATATTCTGCAGGCGTAAAAGCTGCAGGAAGTCCGGCGGCAAGTTTTGAAACGTTTTAAGGCGTTTTAAGCGGCTTTTATATGATTAGGCTATACAAGTACAATAAAAGCATTTTAAAAGCGTATAGAACTATTACAAGCGGTTACAAGCCTATATTATAAATAGTTTTTACACGTTTACAAGCTGCATTATATACAAGCGGCCGCCGGTTACAAGTCCGGCCCCGGATCAGCGCCGCAGGTACCGAAAAAATAACATGTGTGTTTTTTAGAAAAATATCATATGTAATTTGAACAGGATTTGCGGAAAAGTTCAAACCGGTGTCAAAGGGAGTTTGACCGGGGGGGTATCAAAAAATTTTACATAATTTTTCTGGGAAAAATTTCATTCAAAAAAATTATTATAAATTTTCCAGAGCAAATCTGCATGGTATCGGCACGAAATTTCAAAATTTTTTCAAACCAAACTCCTGTGCATAGAAGGTACGGGGGGTATCAAAATTTTTTCACTGATTTTTTGAAACAAAAAAAATAAAGGAATGAAAAACTCATTCCTTTACCTTTTGGCTATAACGTGATGATAAAAGCAATTACAACATCCACTTACATTTTTTATTATATCCCCAAAATATAAAATTACAACTTCTGTAAATAAATTATTAAAACAAAAAAGCGGCCGCCGGAGGAAACGCTGACAGTCGCTTTTAAGTGGAAAAAAAGTATAATTACTAGATGGAATGAAAAAACAACAGTGATTTCAACTTTTATATTATCCCATAAAAATCAAAATACAACCTTTTTAATATTTTTTATTGAAAAATCAATTTTAAAAATTTCCGAAAAAAATTTTTTTGAAATTTTGCGCAAAAAAACAACCGGAAAAGTCGCGAATTAGTCCGATTGTTTTTTTATCAGCATAATTAAATGGAGTGGTTACATTTATTATATTATCGCCTAATTTTAAAATTACAACTTATTTACTATAAATATTTTAAAATTTCTTTCGACAATAAATATGTTTCGTCTGCAAACTTCCCAACAAAAATACAATTCTTTTCTTCTTCGTCAACATCTGTATAATATCCTGTCATAGAATTTATTGCGTGACATATTTCGTGTTGTACTACTTCCTGCTCCAAATCTTTGTCTAAACCGTCTGCAATGTAAATTTTTCTGTTTAGCAAGTCGCAAATTCCAATAGTATATTTTCCGTCTGGCATAAGAAATATTCTATTACCCCTATTTGCCTTGTATATGCCCCATTTAGCCCCGTTAATTGATATAGTCATTATTTACCACCTATAAAGAAAAAAGGGCGAAATCGCCCTAATTTCTGTAATACATCAAATCTTGTTTGACAACATGATAAGTTTGTTTTTCAAAGTGCTGCGTTCTTCCGGAGTTGCATCTGAAATCATTTCAGTAATGTCTGTGGAAAGTTCATTCATGTAATGCTCCAATTCATTTACTTTTGCCTGTTTATCTTCAGGCGTATTTGCCTTGTGCATTTCTTTCATGTCGTAATACCTTGCCCGGCTCATACCGCTTCTGCCTTCTCTTGTATCACGCGTATTGTTATACATTCTTGAATTTTCCATATTACCCATATTCCCGGTATTTCTGGAATTATTCATAGCAGTGTCAACACCATCAGAATAACCACGCATATATTCTCTCTGCATATCCTGTGGCATCTTGTCATACATGTCCAAAGAATAAATTTCAGGCATCATAGTGGGATTGTAATTTCTACTCATGTATTGCCCTCTTGAATTTCGAGGCTGTCCACGATAATATCTGTCTGACATTCCAATCTTGTCCATCATTTTTTCTTCTTCGTCTGATTCTTCCATAGCTTTTACTACTGATCCGTAATACATAGCTTCTTTCAAATCTTTAATCATATCAATAGCTTCACCAAGTTCATGCGTATCAACATTTTCTGCTCCTTTAGCAATTTCAGCAGAAACAATATCTTCTACTCTTTTGCAAATGTCTTTCAGTTTTTCCATACTATCACCTCCTACTTAAAATGTTCAATTCTGATATATCCGTTTACGGTTACATCAGATTGGTCTACACCGATATAGATACTTGCTGTATTGAAATACTTTGTTAAAACAACATTGATAGCATCAACCAAAGATACATTTGCAATACCAACTGTTTCTCCATCAGGCGGTGCAGGAATTGTAGCAGGAACACTTAATCTGATACCATCATCAGTAAAAATGCTTACATTTACATTTTGAGTTTCCGTTGCACTTACTGAAATTGTAGCATCAACATTGTATTTACCATTTCTTAAAAATGATATTACACCTCTTTTGTTTACTACATTGTCATTAGTGCTTGCGATTGTCCTAATTGGAATAATTGTATTTGCTTCTCCACTAGGCACTAAATAATCATTTATTTGTCCTAAAAACATATATTTATACCTCCTATCAAAAAAGGGCATCCCAAATATACGGAACACCCTTTTATTAAACTAAGCCTAATGCTCCAAGTTTACCTTATGCGATTGTAGTACCATATCCGTAGTTATATCCGTTCTGGCAATTACATCCAAAGGGATTACAAGTGATATAGGCGGGTTTAGGGCAAGGGCGAACATCATTAACAATGTCTGTTCTCAACTGTGCCCTGTCTAACTGTCCCTGTAATGCGTATTTTGCATCACGTTCTGCTTCTAACTTCTCACGCAATCTGTTAGTTTCCATATCGTTCAACTTAGCAAGAATTGCCTGTGTACCTGCGTTCTGGCTATCAATTACATCTCTTGTGTTAGTCTGCATATTGAAGTTAGTCTGACAGAATTTATCAGATACAGTTCTATCAAGCATATTAGCCTGTGTAGCCATATTGTAGTTTGTATCTGCAAATCCACGTTCTACACCTCTGCTAATATCTGCACTTGTTGAACCGATTGTGTATTTAACATCACCGATTTGCTGTTTTAAGTCGCAGCAACAATTCTGTACGGTATTTCCTACGCCCTGTGTAGCAATTCTACCTTCATATCCCTGTTGAATAAGTGCGGTATTAAGACCTGCAAATCCCTGTGTCATGGTATTCTGTGCAGAAGCAAAACCGTTTGTCATAGTGTTATTAAGTGCAAAGGTACTGTCGCAAATACCTGCATAAACACCATCAATTTTGCGTTCAAGTGTTGCATTGTCGCTAATAAGTGCATAGTTCTCACCAAGATATGTTCCACCGTTTCCACCGAATCCACCACCGAATCCATTGTTACCCCAACCGAAAATCAGTAAAATGACAATCCACCATGCCCAATCGCCACCCCAACCGTTTGAGTTAGAGTTTCCGTCATTCAAAGTCGCAACTAAAGGCACATTTGCACAATTTGAATTAAACATATTTTTTTACCTCTTTTTTTATATTTACAAAATAGGTGTATCTAGAATTACCTATGTTGCATCATGTTTCTAATCTGATTTACGTCAATACCACGTTCTCTTGCCATGTTATTGACTAATTCAGAAGCACCGTTGAAATTGTTGCTATTTATCATATTCAAAAGGTTATTAGCCATTGGATTATTCCCTGACATACGTTTAAGCATATTCATAGCTTCCTGTTGTGGATTTCTGCCACCCATTACCTGTAAAAAGTCCATAGGATTTACATTCATGCTTCTTCACTCTCCTTTTTAGTCTTTGCAGAAGTCGGTTTAAGCATTTTTTCTAGCTTGTCAAACCGTTCATCAATGTAATTTTTAACATCATCAAAACTTGTTTTCTGTGTGTTTGTTTCATCAGCTTCACATATGTATTTTCTTGTGCTGATAGTTCCGTTATTATTCCAAGATTTAATGTAAACTTCTGACATATCATTCTTTGGAAAAATCGAAAATGGTGTATTCATAGGAACATCATTTGCAGATATTTCTTCAATACTGTTTACAATTCTTCCATTGATACCCTGTGGCACCTGCATCTGATAATTCTGCTGCTGATTGCTATATTGGTTGTAGTTCGGTTGCTGATACGTCATTTGGTAAGACGGATAATAACTCTGATACATAATCGTTCTCCTTTTCAATTAAATCTTGTATTTCCACTTCATCAATAGTCATTCTATGTTCAACTTCAACATCCACCCTTGTAAAATTCCAAAGCATATTTATCCCCTTTTTCTTTTATCTTGACATAAAAAAAGAGTACGCAAACGCAATGTTCACGCACTCTTTACGCACATATCATATCCTTTTTAATTTCTTTCGTATCTTTGCAATTCTGTTATCAATACTCCTAGTCGATAAATTCAACTTGTCTGCTATCTGCATTATCGACTTTCCCTTTGCAAGCATATCAAACACTATTGCTTCATCATCAGTAAGATTTAATTCCACACGCATATCTGATATTTCAGACTTCGTGTATTTCGATAAATCCATACTGACTATCCTTTCTGCACTCTGCCTAACTCTCCTATCATAGCTTGTAGTAGGTCTATTGCTAGTTTATCGTTATCATATTTTTTGATAATTGCATCTGCTTCCTTGATTATCTCTACCCACCTTTCATCATTTGAACACTCTGGAAGCCATT